>JAGGIK010000100.1 GCA_024103515.1 Snodgrassella sp.
ATCTTACCCCCTAAAAAGGTCGTATGCATTAGTGTAGCCTATCCACTGACATCCATTCACGTTGGTGCTTACCCAAATATTTTAGGCACATCTGAAAACTTGGTAATCGGTGAAATCATATATGTGTTTAGCGGATATGTTGCGTGTTAAAGCTAAATAGCTTAATCCTAAAGGTAAAACGTAACAGCGTATTCCACCACCAAACTCAGAAAGGCGATCATAAGCTAGGTAAATGTGGGTCAGTGGACTTGATGCGTGACCGCAGTTGCAATCAGCGTCACTATAGAAGAACGTTCAATGCATCGATGACTTCAATTACAGGGCGTTAAGCATTGATATGGCCGGTGAATTTATTTGCAGTGAGAATGACCCATTATCTGGATAAACTGGCTGAATATTATGGTTATCTACTCAAAATATAGGCCGATAATGGCTCGGAATTTACCGGAAAACCCCTAGCAACGGGGAAAAACCATATGGTATAACCCTAGATTCTATTTAACCAGACAGTCTATATCAAAATGATTATATTAAACGATTTAATCGTACCTATCGTACAGAAGTACTGGATTTATATCTATTTTGTAAATACCCCATTGTTAGTACAAGCTTCAAGTGGAAATCATACTGCTTGTCTTAGGGTTTTATATTCAATTGGCG
>JAGGIK010000101.1 GCA_024103515.1 Snodgrassella sp.
ACACAAATCATTCCAGCAATGGTTAACACGAATATAGCTTAAGTCTGCCACGATAATCTGCTGTTTGCTACCTACATCAAATTGGCGCTGTAAATGATTAGCTGTGACTGCGCTATTGCTTGCTGTCTGATATCCTCGATAACGTTTAATCGTATACTTTGATACCAATGATAGCGACTTCATTACTCGGGCAATGTAACGACGAGAAACACTGATACCTGTTTGTTGTAAAGCAAAACGAATGCGTCTGGTTCCATAGGATTGATAGCTGCGTTTAAAAATAGTCAATATTTTATCGGCGTAATGGGCAACCAATTTCCGTTTAGTGGTTTTGCACTGATAATAGGCATAATGTCTGGATATCCCTAAGCAGCGACATAATGCCGCTACAGCATAACGATGCTGGTTTGCTTTCAAGATTTTGATTTTCGTGCCATGATCAGTGCAGCCTGCTTTAGGATATCGTTTTCCATCCGTAGCTGCTTAAGCTCTTTTCGTAAGGCAATCAGTTCATTTTCTTCTGGCGTGCGATTATCTTGGGTCTTAAAAGAACCGCTTTTACTAGATTGATTTATCCAGCGGTCTAAAGCGGAAGGTGTCAAATCGTATTGCTTGACCAATTGACTGCGCGATTTTC
>JAGGIK010000102.1 GCA_024103515.1 Snodgrassella sp.
TTTCTGAAATCTTTTTGAACGTCATTATACAATGTGGCCAACTGTGTCTGAGTTGACTCAAAATGCCCAGGTATTACCTAGTTGGTATTAAACACCGGAAAATGATTGATAAAAGTTTTGGATATAAAAGTCTCAAAACGGATATTAGGGTTGTGGAATGCAAAAAAAATTGGGTATTCAAGTGTAGTGAATTGTGCATAAATCTTAGATTACGATATGTTATAAATCTAAACAGTTAGTGATAAACCTCACGTTATAATTCTCTAATAATTATTTTCAAACCTTGCAATTTATTAAAAGGAATAACATTCTCTCGATAATATAAGGCATTTTTATCCGCTAATAAATCTCGTCCAAGCACTTTTAACGAAGCAAAATCGATATTCTTAATCATCCATTTTTTGGCTAAAACATAATTTATATTATTTTTTTTAATAGACAAAGAACCTGTTTTTCCTCCGCCAAAAATAACTTTGTTACCATCGGTAATATAATTAGTTTCAAAGCCATTTTTTGAAATAATGATACGCAAATTAGCAACATCAAACGATTCAAAGATTGGGCCTCGATCAAAATAGAATTTATTATCTTTGACATAAAAAC
>JAGGIK010000103.1 GCA_024103515.1 Snodgrassella sp.
GTCCAACTAGGATAACTTTGTTTACTGTAGCCATAATGATTCCTTCTATTTTTTACTTTCTCATTCATTATCAAAATGTTTAGCATTTCTATGGTTTTTGATAAGGGTAGGGGGATATGACCTGGAGTTTCTAACATCTCTAGAGTAATACTTAAAATGTGTAAGCTATAACTTTAAGATGTTTTTCTACAAGAACAAAAAACTCTTCATAGAAAAAAAAACGATTATCCAAATACTCAGCAAAGTGTTTAGATAATCGTTCTGGATGTGACGAATTTGTGACGAGGAATTGTTAAAATTGGCTGAATATAACTAAGTTTGCAAGCATCACCAATTATAAAAATCAATAGGTTATGTTAAAAATATAGGACTCTTAATCCATTTGTCCAGGGTTCGATCCCCTGACGACCCACTACCAATTATTACATTATATTCAATGCTTTATACAGCTCTTTCGATGTTAATGAATAGTCCTTTGGTTTGCTGGTTTTGACATTTTTTGACATGTATCTGTCATGAGATGGTTAATCTTTGCTGCTTGTGTGTGCAAATTTTCATTGTCCAGATGATCGTACCTTTGC
>JAGGIK010000104.1 GCA_024103515.1 Snodgrassella sp.
TGCACATCTTCCTTAATCGAGCGCACATACTCGTCCGATTCTTTTTCCGGATTCGTATCGTCAAAGCGCAGATTACATAATCCATTGTAAATAAAGGCCAGGCCAAAATTCAGGCAGATAGATTTAGCGTGGCCGATATGCAGATAGCCATTTGGTTCCGGCGGAAAGCGCGTTATCACCCGCTGGCATTTTCCGCTTTGCAGGTCATCCTCAATAATAGAGCGTATAAAATGATTATCGGCAAACTGATCTTTATTAAGCATAGTTATTCTGAATATGTGCAAAGGCGTTTTCAGAATGGCAATTTCTGAAACACCAACCAAAAAGTTATAATTATATACCTATTTTATATAAGTAATATACAATTATACTAAACAAAAATGTATTAAATAGTGCAGTAATAGTTAAGCAAATACTAAACTAAATCAAGCCAAACACAAAAAATATTTTACCAAATTCTTAAATTTAGTAAAAATCCGTAATACCCGCCACTCAATTCTCTCCACCGAAAACCGCCCAAGTAAATGGCTGATGATGATAAAACAACAATTATTTG
>JAGGIK010000105.1 GCA_024103515.1 Snodgrassella sp.
AGCCGAGCAGAAGAAAACATAAAAGCACGAGATAGTTGGTTACCCGAATTTCTGCAACCCGTAGCACACGTAGGCGATTGGTTCAACGATTTAGGAACAGGATTAGCAGAAGGAGCCATTAACGGTGTAGTAGGCTTAGGCGAAGTCATATATCAAGTAGGACAAGATCCCATAGGCATGGCAAAAGGCTTAAGCGGCATGGTCGTTGATGCCGCAGGAGCAGTAAAAGACGGAACGGTAAACGCGTGGAATTGGGCAAGCGATGCCGACAATTGGCAAAATGCCGCCGATAGCACTTGGAACTGGGCAAGCGATGCCGATAACTGGAAAAAAGCTGCCGATAGCACTTGGCAAAGCACTCAAAATACGGCAAAATGGATTGCAAACAATCCCCGAAAAATAGGCACCACCGTTGGTGAATTTATTCCTGATGCTGTTGCCGCCGCGTATACTATGGGAGGGTCTTCCGCTGCCAGTGCAACCAGAATTGCCGGCAAAAAAGCAGGGGCATCAATTAGCGAAAACGCAGTAAGACAAATCGAAA
>JAGGIK010000106.1 GCA_024103515.1 Snodgrassella sp.
TAAAATTGCCCGTTCAGTGTGGAGTCTGTAGATATACTTATCTGAACTGACAACTATATTTACACTCAGAAATGATTCACATTTATCGAATATTTATGCGCCTATCGTCTAGCGGCCGAGGACACCGCCCTTTCACGGCGGCAACCGGGGTTCGAATCCCTGTAGGCGCACTACTCTATTTATTAAAATTTTATCAATTAAAGCTGTAACACATAATATATTAATTTCATACATTATAAGTAGTTAACTATTTGTTTAACAAATGAATTTAAATTATTTGAAATGGAAACACATATTCACACAACAAAATTTAAAGATGTTTGTCTATTCGATTCCGCAGGAGGAAAATATCCTAATGATGAACTTAACTATTTACAATTTTATCAATAAACATAAGCAGTAAAAGTGGATAGGCTACACTAATTCATACAAATTTTTTTGGGATTAAATAAATTTAACCCCAAAAAAGGAAAAGAATATGAATCAACAAAAACGGTCTAGACGAATTTTCATCACTGATTTTAAATCGCAAATGGTTAATCT
>JAGGIK010000107.1 GCA_024103515.1 Snodgrassella sp.
TAAAAACAGGAAAACTAGCAAAAGCGGCCAGTAAAGTAGGCAAGGCAGCATCCAAAATAAGTAAAGCCGCCCTGACCGCAGGCGGAAAACTGCTAACCAAAGCAAGCGCTAAAGCAGCAGCCAAAGCCCTTGCCAAAAAAACCGACGACATAATCATACGGTACGGCAAAGTATGCGTATTTGCCTGTTTCCCGGCCGGAACGCCTGTTCACACACAGCAAGGCATAAAAAAAATAGAACAAATACGCGAGGGCGATCGGGTATGGTCGCAGCACCAAACCAGCGGCGAAATAAGCCTGAAAAAAGTAACCGCCATTATCCGCAAAGAGATAGACACCACCGTACAAATAGAACTGGAAGGCGAAACCATAGAAACCACCGCCGAACACCCCTTCTATACCAAACAAGGCTGGAAAGATGCCGCCGACCTTACCGAACAAGACCACATACAAACCAAAAATAAAAAATGGTACCGCGTAAAAGGACAAAATTTTCTTTATACTAAGAA
>JAGGIK010000108.1:0-234 GCA_024103515.1 Snodgrassella sp.
AATTTTAAATTAAACTATATAAAATATCACCAAAACTTATGCACAGAAAATCCCAATAAAAAATAAAAATATATAAAAAAAAAATGAAACATTAACCTTAAATAAAAAAATTGAACAATAAAAATAATAAATAAAACATTAAAACAAATAACAAGCCTATTAATAAAATTCTCTTCCAAAGCACATGATGGGATATCAAATATCTCTAAATCATATAAAGACTTAAAAAATATA
>JAGGIK010000108.1:244-501 GCA_024103515.1 Snodgrassella sp.
TCATCCTGATAATATCTATAATAAATCTATATATGATATAACTTTATGCTCAGAATCATATTTATTACTTACCAAAAAAGCACAAACAAATCACAACCTTTTTCTGGTCAAAATCCTAAAATTTCACAATAGTTTATCGGAAATTTTGTCACCGAGGTAATCGCAGATCAAATTCCGGAGTTAAAACAACGTATAAACAAAATTACCAAACAGTAATAAACACCATTTTGCCACATCAACCAACTACCTTAAAAAAT
>JAGGIK010000010.1 GCA_024103515.1 Snodgrassella sp.
TACAACAAGATATTGAGCTTTAGCTAGAGATTTACAATCGGGAAAGAGCACATTCAGGGAAATACTGTTATGGTAAGCCACCCTGGCAAACTTGGGTAGAAAAGGACTGGCTCAAGAAAAGCAGCTAGAGAATTTATTTTACTCATCAGACAGTCATTGTGTTAGAACGAATGTCGATGAGTATGTGGTGTCTGTCAGATTAAGTTTGAGCTAGTACATTTTAACCTGAGTGCGGGTTATTCTAATTTATTGTTGTAACAATTTCATATTCCTGCATTTTGTATAACAAGGTTCTTTTGCTGATTCCAAGAGACTTGGCTGTGTTTTCTCGATGGCCGTGATTTCGTTTTAGTTCGTTGATAATCAGTTCTTTTTCGTAATTTTTGACTTTGTCTTTTAATGTGGCGCCATGTTGCTCATATATGGTTAAGTCCGGGTTAAAAGTTGGCATTTTATTTTGAGTAATAATGTGTGCTGGCAAATCTTGCGGATAGATAAATAGTCCGTTAGATATAATGACGGCATGTTCGATGGCGTTGGATAATTCGCGCACATTGCCCGGCCAGCTATATTGGTTAAGTACTTCGACTGCACTGATGGAGAAATCCAGTAGTTCTTTGTTATTTTCGAGACAAAATTGATTGGCAAAATAGCGTGCCAGTAACATGACATCGTTTGTTCTTTCCCGCAATGGTGGCAAACATAGTCCCATCACATTCAGTCGATAAAATAAATCTTGTCTGAATTCTCCGCTGGCGATCATATCCTGCAAGCTGCGATTAGTAGCCGCGATCAATCTGAAATCGGTTTTGATCGGTCTGTTGCCGCCTATTGGTTCAAATTCTTTTTCCTGAATTACCCGTAGGAGTTTTACCTGTAAGTTGGTTGACATTTCTGCAACTTCATCGAGAAAAAGTGTGCCTTGGTGCGCTCGTTCAAATAAACCTATCTGGCGTTGGTAAGCTCCGGTAAATGAACCTTTTTCATGTCCAAAAAGGGTGCTTTCTAATAAGGTTTCTGGCAATGCGCCACAATTAACTTTGATAAATGGACCGGTTGAACGAGTACTGTAAAAATGGATGGTCTTGGCCACCAGTTCTTTGCCTGTTCCGCTTTCTCCAGTAATTAATACGGTAGTTTTGGTTTGGGAAACCTTGGCGATATTGCGGCAAAGTTCCATCATATTTGGGCTATTAGTAAGAATATGCCCTTTGTGATCAGAATTGGATAATTCGATCTTCGGTGATAAGTTGATTCCCTGTTTTTTTGCTTTACTCAGTTCAAGTGTCCGTTTCACCAGTCCCTGTAGATCATTCAGATCAAACGGCTTCACAATATAATCAATGGCGCCTAGTTTAAGTGCTTCTACTGCGGTATCTACGCCCGCATAGGCGGTCATTAGGATAACGAATGTTTCAGGATCTGCTTTTTTTATCTGTTTAAGGGCATCTAGCCCTGACATACCTGGCAAGCGATTATCCATCAAAATGAGATCAATCGGTTGTTGTTGTATGATGGACATGGCTTCTTCAGCATTATCTACGGTGATAACCTGATAATGTTGCTGCGATAAGATGATTGATAACAGTTTACGCAGATTGAGTTCATCTTCAACAATTAAGATTTTTTCTGTCATAAAATTTGGTTTAGTTCAGTTTACGGGAATGGCTAATTCTACGGTTACTCCGCTGGCGTTTTTATTATTTTTGATGGTGATATGACCTTTATGTGAGGCAATAATTTTTTGTACCATGGGCAAGCCCAGACCTGTACCAGAAATTTTGGTTGTGAAAAATGGTGTGAAGATTTTTTCCAAGAGTTCTGGTTTGATACCTTCACCATTATCTTTTATGCGAATAAGCTGATATTTCTGATTGGTCGATAATAAGGTGGTTATTTCTATTACTCCTTTATCTTTTATCGCTTGTATGGCATTAATTAATAAATTCAATAAAGCTTGTTTGATCAGTTCTTTATCGACATATAACGCAGGTAATTGGTGGTCTAAGCATAGAGCAATGCTGATATTGTTGGAGCGATGGGAAGAGTTCACTAATACCAGAACTTCTTCAATTAAGGTATTAATTTGCGCTGATACATAATAATTTTTGGACGGTACGGAAAAATCCAATAATTGCTGAATGACCTGATTAATTGAGTCCACTTCTTTTAGAATGATATCAATATATTCATTTTGCTCGTTACGTGGCAGATCACTTTGTAAATATTGCACAAATCCACGTACTGCTGCTAAGGGATTACGGATTTCATGGGCAATTCCGGCCATCAATTCTCCCAATGCAACCAGTCGTTCGGTTTGTTGAATCAGTTTTTCTACTTCTTCGCGCTCGGTAATATCTTTAAAAATGACTACTGCACCAATAATTTTGCCCTGATAGTCTTTCAGGTGACTGGTGCTGGCTGAAATACGGATGATTTTTTTGGCTACCGGATAATCTATCTCAACACCAACGTGATCGACGCCATTGAATAGGGTGTCGAGTAGGGGGCTGTGGAAATTTTTGTCATCTACTAAGGTAGAATGTGGCTGACCCAGTACTTGTTCCAGTTTATAACCAGTCATTTTTTCAGCCGCTGGGTTAAGCATGGTAATGGCACCATTATTGTCTACAGTGATCACACCATCTAATGTGTTTTCCAATATCAGCTCATTCATAGTTTTGGTTTTTCTGAGTTTTTCTGCCAGACTATTGATACCATTTACAATTTCGTTTAATTCGCCCCGAATCTCTGGTAGGCGTGAGTCTAATGCATACGGCAGCTTTTCTAGCCCGTCTTTGATAATGTTAATATCGGTATTGAGTTTTTTTGATAAAAAGGAAGCAATAAATATGCAACTGAGCATGCATATCAAGCTGATGGTAAGCACATTTTTATCAAATACCAGTGTTTGTTTCTCAATATCATCTAGAGATTCATTTGCCCAGATATAACCTAAGATCTGCTTATTGCGCACAATTGGAATCATAGCATTCATGATGTTGCCGCGTATTTGATTGCCACTGTCAACTATAGGCAGACCGTGAAGCATGACTTCGCGCCCTTTATGGGTGGCTGGGATAGATTTACCGACATTGGCTCCATAAGCTGCTTGCGGCGCATATACCACAATAGCATCCAGTTTTTTGTGATAATAGCCAGCAGCTATTTTGGGCATGTTTTGTAGTAATGGTTCTATTTTGGGAGATAATTTCTGATTAAGTAAATCAATTTGCTGATTTCGCGGTAATGTTGGATTGATCTGTTGATAGGTATCAGCCAGTAATAAATCAAGAGTTTTAGTCACAGCATAAAGCTTCTGAATTTTTTCCTGTCTGAGTAGGTCACGTCCTTCTTTATCGATTAATAACGCACAAACAATGATGGAAAAACAAGATAATAGAGTGACCAGCAAAAATATGCGTGCGCTGATTTTGTCGGGATATAAGCGCTGAAAAAAACGGGCAGTCATAAATGCTCTATATCCTTAATGGCGAAGGTTTTGTTAACAAACAGTTTGCGTGATGCTGGACGGTATATTAAGATGGAATCGGATTATTGGTTAAATTAGTTGATTTAACAAGTCAGGTGATATTGGCACAGGCCAATATCACCATTTTGTTAACGTAATTTCACTTTATAATAAGCTGATTAGACATTCATCAGCTATGCAATGTATCGTAATTAACAACGTTCGACAATTACTGCAGTACCTTGTCCTCCACCAATACATAAAGTGGCCAGACCAAGTTGTTTATTACGGTGGATCATAGAATAAAGCAAAGTGACCAGAATGCGCGCACCGCTAGCGCCAATCGGATGGCCAAGGGCAATGGCACCTCCATGAATATTGGTTTTATCCATATCAAATTTTAGCTCGCGACCAACGCCCAAAAATTGCGCTGCAAAAGCTTCATTTGCTTCAATTAAATCAATATCTGATAGTTGTAGTGATGCTTTTTGCAAAGCCAGCTTGGTAGCAGGTACTGGACCCATGCCCATAATGCTTGGATCAACTCCGCCAGAGGCGTAACTGCGGATATAAGCCAAAGGCTTTAAGTCTAGCTGTTTGGCTTTGCTTTCAGACATCACCACTAGTGCAGCGGCACCATCATTGATGCCCGAGGCATTGCCGGCAGTAACAGTGCCATCTTTCTTAAAGGCTGGGCGAAGTTTGGTTAAGCCTTCTATAGTGCTGCCAGCTTTAGGATATTCATCCTGTTTAAATATGATATCGCCTTTACGAGAATTAATGGTTACCGGCACGATTTCATCAACAAATGCACCATTATTGATTGCTTGTGTGGCCAGCTGTTGCGAACGTAAAGCCAATTCATCCTGTTCTTGTCGACTAATACCATATTGCTCGGCAATATTTTCAGCGGTTATGCCCATATGGTATTGATTGGTGGCGCAGGTTAGCCCATCATTTACCATGGTATCGTACAATTCCGCGTTACCCATTTTTATGCCCCAACGCACTTTGCTATTGAGTAAATACGGTGCCTGCGACATATTTTCCATACCACCAGCTACTACCACATCGTTGTCTCCGGCTAAGATGCTTTGAGCCGCTAGCGCGACTGATTTCAGACCGCTGCCACACACTTTATTAACGGTAAATGCCGGTATGGAGGTAGGCAGATTAGCGCGTAATGCAGCCTGACGAGCAGGGTTCTGGCCTAGACCGGCCTGTAGTACATTTCCCATTATAACTTCGTTGACGGTACTTGCTTCAAGTGAAGCACGTTTTAACGCTTCTTCGATAACGATTTTACCCAGATCAAGCGCACTTACAGAAGTCAGCGCACCATTGAAGCTGCCGATTGCAGTGCGAGTAGCACTCACTATTACTGCTTTGTTCATCATAAAATCCCTTGTTTTTTTTAGAAAAAGTACAAACCAATTAGGAATATTGGTGTGGTAAAGATCAATGCCGTCATGCAATATCCCATAATATCCCTGACACCTAATCCGGCAATTGCTAAAGCGGGGAGTGCCCAGAATGGCTGCAACATATTCATCCACTGTTCACCATAGGCAATAGCCATAGTGGATTTACCCAGATCAGCTCCTAATGCCTGAGCTGCCGGAATAACAAATGGCCCCTGAATCACCCAGTGACCACCACCAGAAGGGACGGCAAAATTGATGATGCCGGAACTAAAGAAGGTCCAAATAGGAAAAGTGTCTTTATTGGCAATGTTGATAAAGAATTCCGTAATCAGTCCACCTAAACCTGAGTGTTCCATCATTAACTGAATACCTGCATAAAATGGAAACTGGATAATGATACCGGCTGTACTTTTAGCCGCATTGGATACGGCACGCATATACGCCATCGGGGTACGATGCAACAGAATACCTGCGGTTAAGAACATCAGATTAACAGTGTTAATAGTGATATTAAAGCCTTTATTGGTGAAATAAATTGTTAAATAACAAATACCTAAAGCGCCAACCACTAAAGACAGAAGCTTGCTTTCCTCCATTTTTTCGGCAACAGTGGCTTTTTGCCGATCTAGTTTGCGCTGAAAATCTGGTTCCGCAGCCAGTAAAGCAGGATTGACCACGTTCACAGAACCATCCGTTCTAACCATAAACCGCACCAGAATCGGCAGACAGATGATCAGCATCACGGTAATAAAAATATTACTGGCAGAGAACATGGTTTGTGAAATTGGCACAATTCCCTGTGGGTTGGCTTCGGTAACCATAAAGTGTGCTACTGGATTGCCCGGTGTAGCAGCCATTAATGGCATTGAACCGGATAAGCCGCCGCCCCAGGTCATAAAGGCGATATAGGCGCAGGCAATCAGTAAGCCGTAATCGACATTTTTAACCTGTCTGGCTACCTCTTTGGCCAGCATAGCGCCGACTACCAGACCAAATCCCCAATTGAGAATACAGGCAATACAACCGACAAAAGTGACCAGCATTGCTGCTTGAGTCGGCGTTTTAGCGATAGAAGCTATAGAAACCAGAATAGACTTAACAGGTGGCGAGCTGGCTAAAGCATGACCGGTAACCACAATCAGGGCCATTTGCATGCCAAAAGCCAGTAAATTCCAGAAACCATTCCCCCACATTTCCACTAGCCCAAGTGGTTGTGCATCGGTTAAGCCCCAAGCCATAAAGAAAATAATAAAGGTTAGGATTAAGGCAAAGATGAGAGGATCTGGTAGATATTTGCTAACCAGATTTGTGGTAAATTTCGATAAACGCGAAATCATGATGTTGTAGCTCCTGCGATAGACATGGTTTTCAGGTTATCTGCTATAATAAATTCCGCTGTGGTATGCGCTTTAACCGTTTCAACATCTACTCCTTCTGCTGTTTCAAGCAAGTACATTTGATTATTTCTAAACTCAAATACCGCTAATTCAGTAATAATCATGCTTACTTTACCTTTGGCCGTCAGCGGTAAAGTACATTCAGGAATAATTTTCGGTTCACCGGTTTTGGTGCAGTGTTCCATGGCGATAATGACTTTTTTGGCACCAGTAACTAAGTCCATTGCTCCACCCATACCCGGTACCATTTTGCCCGGTACCATCCAGTTGGCCAGATTGCCGTATTGATCAACTTCTAAGCCACCAAGTACACAAGCATCCACATGTCCGCCACGAATCAGCATAAAAGAAAAAGCGCTATCGAATGTTGCTCCACCAGAAACAATGCCACAGGGCTGACCGCCAGCGTTAACAATATTCGGTTCATCAACTGTTTTTGGACCTAACCCCAGAAATCCGTTTTCTGATTGTAAAGTGATATTAATGCCTTCAGGCAAGTAATTGACTACCATAGTGGGCAAACCAATACCCAGATTGACCACATCACCATCGCGTAATTCTTGAGCTACACGGCGAGCAATGAATTCTTTTTTATCCATCTTCCCTCTCCCTTAATCTTTGGTGCTAACAATAAAATCAATTAATGCTGCCGGTGTCATCACTGCGTCAGGGTTAATCAGACCAACGTCAACCAGTTGATCCACTTGAGCAATAACCGTGTCCGCCGCGGTTGCAATTAAAGGATTAAAATTACGCGCAGCATATTGATAGATCAGATTGCCACTGTAATCGGCTTTTTGGGCATGAATAATGGCCAGATCAGCTCGCAAGGGAAGCTCCAGTAAATATTCACGATCATTGATGGTTAATACTTGTTTACCATCAGCAACTATGGTACCAATACCGGTAGGAGTTAATACTCCACCTAAGCCGGCTCCGCCAGAGCGAATGCGTTCAGCAAGTGTTCCTTGTGGCACAAGCTCAACTTCTATTTCCCCCGCGATCATTCTTCTGCCTGTTTCGCGATTAGTGCCGATATGAGAAGTAATGACTTTTTTGACCTGATTATTATTAATCAGTGGTCCTACGCCTGTATCAACAAACGCCGTGTCATTACCAATTAGTGTAATGTCTTTAATGCCTGATTCTAGAATGGTATTGACAATCTTGGCTGGTGTGCCGCATCCCATAAAACCACCAAACATAATGCTCATACCATCTTGGAGAAAATCCCGAATTTTTTCGGTACTGATTAACTTATTTTGCATAGAATGCTCCTGATTACACAATAAGATTTTGTTTATTACTATCAATAAATCATCTTTAACTGTTGCAATTTGTGTACCAGAATGGAGAAATCTGAATAAAAAAATAATGTATTGAATTGTAAGTTTAATTTTATTTTTCTATTACAAACGAAGAAAAAAAAGCGCAATGGCTTGCACTTAGACGCAAAAATTTGTGCGTAAATTTTATAAAGTGAGTTATAGGTTGGCCTGGTTAGACCCGCTTTGATGGTAAAAGCGGTTGTTTGTACGGCTTAGCAAAGAGTCAATATTTATTGGATAAATTTTGTTTATTTAAATTAAATTTATGGAATAGCCAACTTTTAAATGCAAATATCCTATTTGCTGAATTATATCTACTATTGCTTGGTAAAAGGTTAAATTTAAATAACTTATGATTTTTAAAAATAAAGTACGTATCTATATAGAGCGATAAATCGGTTTAATAATATCTATTAGAGCTGAGTAAGTATTCACATTTATTACAAAAATTGATTATTTATGTTAATAAAAATTTTATCAACCTAATAAATTATTGGTATGATAATATGATCTTAATAACAGAAGGCCAACGACCAATTTGATTAGCTGACGAATATTTTAAAAATTTGTTTTGCCGAACGCAATAATTGTCTAGCTCGGCAGTTAGAAAGCAGGAATATATTAGGTTGACAAAGGGATGGCTTTAATTTGATAAAAAGTAAAAATATTATATAAATCAAAATTTTAAAAAGAGACTCATTAAGTGTATTGGTGTAGTCTGTATAGTCCGTACGATAAATTTAATTTTTTTTGTAGTTTAATCTAATGACGATCTTACGATGCATTACAACCGGTATTTTCAGTACCAATTTTAAGGCTTGTAGAAATTAAATATTCGTCATAATACTAAGTGGTGGCCATTATTTGGCTGTGGATACTGACCCGGCTACAATTACATCAAACGACACTTATGGATATGTTCAGCAAATAGCCAAAGATAAAAATCATATATATTGCGGCAATAAAATTGTGCCTGATTTAAATCTTAAAACATTACGGTTAGTTTTGCCGGCTATATTGGTGAAGATATGCATTAATGTTATTGTTATTCAGCAACATTAAATTTAAATATTCTGTTTTCTGAATAGATGTGAGGGGGATAAAATCGCTTCTGATGATAAGCCGCAAATTTATTACAATTAATTAGTCCAATTGGAATGCGTTGATGTAATTTTCTAAGTAATATCAATAATTAATGTGAAAAAGTAAACAGCTGGTGTATGTTGAAGGCTAAAATTAGCCACCGCTAATCCGCATGCGGCAAGGATAATTCAAGAAAGCAATCTGAGTATAATATCGAAATAGTATCAGTATCTTTGATTTGCGGGCTCAATACTATATCTATTATAGAGGTAAGCTGTTGACAAAGCCTTAGCGGAAAGCACTGCATGGTATTGTAAACACTCTAGTGACTTAAATTTTGTTTATGATCGGTAACGTGATCAGTTTTATATTGATGATATCTGTTTGCTGCGGTAAGCCAAATCCAAACACATAGATGGCGGTGGTGGTGTCAACTGAGTATTTATAGTTTTTAAGTCGGACAAGTGATCATGCTAAGCTGGATCTTTTTCAATACAGAAGCAATATTTTGATACCGGTAGGCAAAAATGAACAGTCACATGTTTCGCTCCCTTTAATAGTAAAATGTTGACCAGCTTAAGTGAAGATTTTCTGGCCGA
The DNA here is from genome assembly GCA_024103515.1 of Snodgrassella sp. GTDB lineage: Bacteria > Pseudomonadota > Gammaproteobacteria > Burkholderiales > Neisseriaceae > Snodgrassella. Next base: position 9,304 of record JAGGIK010000010.1, read on the forward strand.
CCATATGAATAGTTATTTGTAAGAGCCGAAGAAATTTAGAATAGGAGCCGGTATGATCAAAGTTTAGCGAAGAGAGAAATAAGAATAATCAAACTCAAGAATATATCAACTCAGAGCTGGCAAAAATAGCTGATAGAAAAATAAACAGTCATCTTGTGGAAGAATATTTGGCCGGCGGGTAATAAATATTATTTTGGCCGTATGATTCCAAGACAAATTTTTATAATGTTATGCTTTACCTAATAAAAATAATTAATCTGCAATTATCATATTATTATTTTATGATAAATGAATTGAAATTTAATAAACCAGAAGTATCTGCGGCTGAAACTGTCTAACCTTAATTCAGATTCTCTTGGGCCGGTATTGTGCAAGTTATTACCAAGCTGAAATAACTTAAACTGTTAATTTATTTATAACACCGATCACATTGATACTGAATTTCATATATAGCCACTTTGATGATTGATACCGTGTTTAATAAATATTTGGCAGAGTGTCAGGCAGAAAACATGAATGCAAATAGTTTATTCATCTTGTTTAAATCTATTTAATTACCAATGATTTGCAAAATTTTCTCTTTTTTTATGCTAAAAGTACCTGAAAAGGATTGACGGAATACAATACTAGCCATATAATGCGCACTTCCTTTCCCTGATAGCTCAGTCGGTAGAGCGACGGACTGTTAATCCGCAGGTCCCAGGTTCGAGCCCTGGTCGGGGAGCCAAAGGGTCGTTAGCTCAGTCGGTAGAGCAGCGGACTTTTAATCCGTTGGTCGAGCGTTCGAATCGCTCACGACCCACCAAAATTTCTTTAGTTTGTCATCAGCTAATTTTTTACTTTCTAAGCCCATTTTAGGGTATTTCAACATAATCATTCTACAATTATTCCAATTTGCTTTAATGATTTCTATTACTGTTTTTAAATATTATTAATTTGCATTTGACTGTGGATTAAACTATTTTTGATAAAAATATTGATTATCGCGTCTTCTAAAAAAATCTGATATTTTGAATAATATCATTGTTTTATTCTTCAATCCGTATAAGCGATTGATCAATGACTATTAAATCAATCTAGACTAACCCGTATGTGCTTGCTAAAACGCTTATTTAAAGGTTAATAAGCCTATTTTTAGAAAAGATTTGATTATTACTTGATAATTGTGTAATTATAAAGTTAAGATATTAATAATATACGTTATTATCTATAAATAAAATGCACAAGAACATTTTTTGTTTTGGGATCGTTTTCTTTTCTTTTGTCGCAACTGCTAATGACAGCACTGGCTATGCCAGTACAGGTGGAATTAATTATATAAAAAACCATCATATTTCGATGGAAACAGAAGATCTGTATATCAGTAAAGATAAAATTAATGTTGCTTACCAGTTTAAAAATTTAACCAATCGCGACATTACTGAGACTATATTGTTTCCATTCCCAGCTTTAGATGGAATGGATGGTGATTTTGCCGATACTGAAGGACTGCTTAATAGTTTTCAGGTCAAAGTTAATGGCAAAGCGATCAAGCCCAAGCGTCATGTTAACATCTTTTTTCCACCTAAAAATAAAGCCGGGAGTAAGCCTATTGATGTTACAGTTGCATTGGCAGCATGTGGCGTATCGGAAAAATTACTTTTAAATTCATGGAAATTAAACGACGATATTAGTGAAAAAATAGCTGTTTGTCCAAATCAGGAGTTACAAAAACTGTTGAAATATTATGATGACTGGGAAAGTGAGTGGAAAATCCAAATCACTTATAGTTGGCAGCAAACCTTTAAAGCCAATGCTATTACCAGAGTAGAACACCATTATCGGCCTCTGGTTGGTGGTGGGATTAATACAATACAAGATCTTAATGGCCAATTGAAGAAAAATTTTTGTATTGATAAAAATTTTACTCAAAAGGTATTTCGTTTACATGACAAGGCAGATCGCACACCCTTAATATTGACACGTGAACTCAGTTATATTTTGACCACTGGAGCAAATTGGGCGAAGCCGATAGGTAGATTTACATTAACTATAGAGCGCAAGCCAAATGAAGTGGTCTCACTTTGCTGGGATAAATCCTTGAAAAAAATCAATGCCACTCAATTCAGAGCGGTTAAAACCAATTTTATACCCCAGCATGATATCGATATTGTGTTTACTGAATAAATCGAAGGCATATTTGCTTAAATGACCATGCAGCTTGTATAGGCTGTTTGTAATATGAGCTCGTAAAACAATTATCTACATCTGGTTTTTACAGGGATTGAAAGACAAGTTTAGCCATATAAAATATGTTTTAGCACCAGAGAACTGTGCAATTTTAATAACGTCAGTTGTAACGAATCATTGATTTAATTTCAATGAGGCAAAAAACGTTAAATAAATATTTATATTTATGCGGCGTTATTCTGTAGGTCCTTGAGTAAATAATAATACTGGTTATGTAGGTAGCGGAGCGATTAAATATTTAAATACCAGAATATCACGCTGGAAACGGAAGATTTAATGATCAGCAAAAATATAAGCAAAGTAGTTTATCCATTTGATCACTTTTGGTATCTACTATGCCTGTTTAATTTTTATTTTCGCTAATCAATAATTTAGCTGAGGCCAGTTATTTTGCTAATATCATAATTATTTAATGGCCTTCAGCTTAGGGTTAACGGGCAGGCCATTAAGTTAGCTATCATGTTGATTCACTTTTTACCATGGTGCTATTGATATGAGGTAACCTATGGATGTTGTCGCGGCCTTTACTGCTTGTGCGGTGTCAAAGGAAAAAATCAATACAAGGTAATTCTGGGCGGTGTTGTTTTTATTAGGTAGAGGCTAGGTCAATTAAGCTTGTATGACTCCCAAGAATCCTTGTGCAGCTAAGTGATCTTTTAATGTTGTCAACTAAACTTTAAAGCTAACCGGCATTTATATATATAAATACTATTGGAATGATATTTTGGACTTATATTTATTGTAGTAAAAGACGGAATTTTATATCAAATAATTGTTTTTTAATGTTATTAATGGGAATGGTAGGCTGGGTATTACATTAGGCTCTATGCTTGATTAGCAGATTACGGTTGCTCCTAATGCATTTTGAAAATGGTTTAAAGCCCATTTATGTCCTGCTGGATCAAAGCTGGCAACGGCATGCTGATGAATAACTATTTTATAACTGCGGTTGTAGGCATCTATTGCGGTATGTAATATACAAATATCGGTACATACTCCGATCAGGTGGATTTCTGTAATACATCTTTCACGTAGGCGCAAATCTAGATCGGTGCCACAAAAGGCGGAATAATGGCGTTTGTTTAGCCAGTAAATTTGTGGATTCATTTGATATTGCGTATGCAGTTGTTTCAATGCACCATATAAATCTTGTCCCTTAGTACCAATAATGTTATGTGGCGGAAACAATTTATTTTCTGGGTGATATTGATCCCCTGCCTGATGCGCATCAATGGCAAACACCACAAAATCCCCTTGCTTAATAAATGTATCGGTTACTTTCACCATCTGCTCTTCAATTGATTGACCGGCGAAGCCCGTTGTTAGCGCACCATCCGTGGCGATAAAGTCATTGGTGTAATCAATTGAAATTAGGGCTTTCATATGCCATCCATGATTTACTGCGAGAAGTTTAAATTGGAATAAATTATAAATTAATCGGCAAGGTTTATGTAGATATTATTATTGAGCCTTTCCTTTGAATTTTAGTTGTTTTGATCATGACTATTTCAATTATTGACTGGCGGTATTGAATTCAATGCTACTTTTAAACAAATGAGTTATAGATATTTTTATATAGTTAATAAATCTGACCATTGTGTGGTATAGCACGGGCTGAGTTCTGTGCGGGTCATCTGCCAGTGGCTAGATTGGAGTTCGCTGCCAAGTTGGATACTGTTACGGCCATAACGGCTGGTGATGTTATCCCATGCACTCATCAGTTCGGTGCGGCTATCAGGTAGATTGGAGTAGAATAAGTCCTGTTGCTGGAAGGTTTGTGTTGGTTCAATGCCACTTAGTTCGATACCACATTTTTTGTATTCGTGGCCGGGGCGATAGATGTGGCGTAGCAGATTCTGTGCAATGTGGTTAAGGGTGAGGGTATTGGCGCTGGGTTGTGGCAATTTAATGAAATGGTAGCCATTGTATTGGGAAAGGTCGTGGCGAAAGCGATTGGTATAGATAAATACGCCGATGATATGTGCATGACTGTGTTGTTGGCGCAGTTTGGCGGCACCGGCGCTGATGTGATGGCTGATGGCCGCTTGCAGGCCTTCGAGGCTAGTAATCATGTTGCCGAAACTGCGGCTGCGTACGATATTTTGTCGGTTGGGTTCTTCAATTATCAATTCGCTACAGGGGATACCCTGCATTTCGCGCTGGGCGCGTTCGAGTACAACGCCAAACTGTTTGCGTAGGGTGGGAGTATGAGCGTTGATGAAATCGAGGGCGGTATGGATGCCTTGAGCAGCGAGTTTCTGGCCAATTCGGCAGCCGATGCCCCAGATTTCGGTAACCGGTTCGCTGGCCAGAGCCCGTTGTTGAATATTATGGTTCCAGTCTGCCCAGACGACGACGCCGTCAAAGTGGTTACGGTGGCGTTTAGCCAGATGGTTGCAGAATTTGGCCAGTGTACGGGTTGGAGCAATGCCGACGCAGGTAGGAATACCAACCCATTGTTGGATGCGGTGGCGGAGATCTTGGCCAAGCTTATGCAGGTTGTTCAGGCCACGCAGATCGGCAAAGCATTCGTCGATAGAGTAGATTTCGATGGCCGGCACAAGCGAGGCGATGGTGTCCATCATGCGCCGTGATAGGTCAGCATACAGTTCGTAATTAGAGGAAAAAACGGTTAGTTTGCCCTGCTGCACCAGATGCTGAATCTGGAAGTAGGGTACGCCCATCCTGATGCCCATGTCTTTAGCTTCGTTAGAGCGGGAGATGACACAGCCATCGTTGTTACTCAGGACGATAATGGGCTGTTGTTTGAGTTCGGGGCGATAAATTTTTTCGCAGGAGCAATAGAAATTATTGCCGTCAATCAAGGCAAACATGAGCGGGATCCAGCGCTTGCAGGCGGTGTTTGTGTTGGTTGATGATTTGGTAAACGTCGCGATCAAGCTGTCCTTGTGGTTGGCTGAGGATGGTTTGTAGTTCGTCGGCATTACTGGCGCTACCCAGGTAAACCCAATGATGGAAGATATGGTATTTATGCCGCTCTTGAACGTAGGCATAGCTGTTAAATGGCCATGTGGCCAGTTTGATTGTTTGTAAGGATAGTGCCAGTTTGAGGTTATGCATGTCGGCAGTGATTTTGTTAATGCAGGCACCGCTACATTGGTGTAGCTGGTGACGGAAGCAGGGTCGATTGCTACGGCCTTTTTCGATACCAAGGGTTTGCAGGCATAGATCGGTGTTGCCGATGATGCTTTTGATGGCTTTTTGGGCATCGCTCTTATTATGAAACAGGCCGTAGTAGCGCTGTTGCTGGCTGAACTGGACTTGACGCATGGGTACAATGCTCAAGGTATGATAGCCGCGCGTGTTGGTGTTGAGCTGGAAGCTGAATAGGTCTTTCTGCCGACGCAAACGGCGATTAAGGATAGGCTGTTGCTGCTTGATTTGTGCCGATTCGGTGAGTAGGGCATCCAATTCGCCGCTACAAGGGATAACGTCAATTTTTTTGGCTTGTTGCGACAGGCTCATTTCTTTGCTGTTGTGTACATCCTGTCCAAAGTGGCTCATCAGCCGAGTTTTGACTCGTTTGCTTTTGCCGATATACAGAGGCAGGTTGTTATCGCCATAGATAAGGTAAACGCCATAATCATCACGAATGTTTTTCAGGCTGTCGTTATGCAAATGAGCTGGCAGGCTGGGGCGCTGCATGATGGTTTTACAAGCCTGATGCAGGGTATCTTCAGTGAAGCTGTGTTTGAGCTTTTGCCAGAAATCGTAAATGGCGCGCGCATCAGCAAAGGCTCGGTGGCGGTTATGTATGTTAATATTATGACGTTCGATTATTTTATCCAGGCCATGGTATTTGTGCTGAGGGTAGAGCTGGCGTGACAGTTTGACAGTACACAGTTGCTGCGGGTTAAAGGTTCTGCCCAGCCGTTTAAACGCGGCTTTGATAAAGCCGTAATCAAAGCGTACGTTGTGGGCAACAAAGATGCGCTCTTTGAAGATGGCCGCGAGCTGGTCGGCAATGTGTTCATCGAAATGCGGTGCTTCGCGTACCATCTGGTTGCTGATGCCGGTGAGTGCTTGAATAAAAGCGGGTATACTGGTATCAGGGTTAATCAGGGTATGGAAAAGACGTGGCTGTTGCTGACCAGCTTCGGTATAGATGACCGCGATTTCGGTAATGCGGTCTCGGGTGGCACGCCCACCGGTGGTTTCTATGTCGATGAATGCAAGTTGCTGATCTAAAATCATAATTTATGTATTAGCGAATGTGTTTGATAACATAAGTCACCACGCCAACAATGGCGAGGGTGTCACCTTCGGTAAAGATGAAATTGGGATAAGCCTGACTGTTGTTTTCCGAATGTAGTTCGATACAGCCGTTGTCAAGCTGATGTAAGCGTTTGATGGTGAATTCGTTGCCTAAATCGGCCATAACGATATCACGGTGTTTAGGGATTATGGAACGATCGATAATCAGCAGATCATCGCGACTGATGCCGGCATCGTGCATGGAGTCTCCGCCACAGCGTACGGCAATGGTGGCGGCCTGATTTTTGATCAGGTACTGGTTGAAATCCAGATAATCGCTGATGTAAGGCTCCGCAGGACTGGGAAAACCAGCCGGAATGGTTTCTGTGGCCAAGGGAATGTTTAACTGGCTAAGATGCTCGGCTATTTCCCAGCTATCGACCGGAAGATGTTGTGCCGGATACAAGCGGGTACCGGCTAGCTGGCTGATCATGTGTTCCACGGCGGGGATCAGGCTGACGGGAATACGTTTGACTATTTTCGGTTCAGCAATTTTTGCTTTGCGTCCGGCGCCGGCTCTGGCTCCGCCGTGTCCATTGGATTTTGCTGATGAATCAACCACAAATCTGCTCATCTTGATTAAGTTATTTAATCAAGAATGGTAGGATTTTGTTTTATTTGCGTCAATTATGCTTACGGTTTATAGTATTTAATATTTTGTTTTTTTAGACTTTATGCTGGTGAATATTACCTATGCTAATGCAAGCTAACTGTTTTTGGAATTAATTGTTTATTCCAATATAGGTTATTAATTAATGGTAAATTGGTATAGTCGGTTAAGGTATACAGGCAATATTTAATCAGAATGTGTTTTGGCTGGTTAATTTTATTATTGCTGAAATTATGGCTGGTGTAATGGTATAGACGCAGCATAAGCAGGTTGGCTGCTTGTATTGGGTTTGTTTATCCCAGAAGCCATTTTGTCAGCGATTTGGTCTAAAGTGGTGTTGGCTTCCTGATGGGCTTTTTGGATGTCTGATGCGGTGATGGCGGTAGCTTCGTTAATATCATGGTAGGTTTCGTGGTATGAACAGGCACTGGTACTGGTAAGGGCGAGAGTAAACAATAAGAATGAGGTTTTCATCATGTTAGTGTGGAAAATTGGGTTAATCTGGTTTATTGTATTTGGATAAAGGGTGAGCAACCACACTGACTTAAAAGCTGGGTTGTTTCATAAACGGGCAAGCCCATGATGCCAGTAAAGCTGCCACTGATATTTTTGACAAACACGCCTCCTAGACCCTGTATGCCATAGGCACCTGCTTTGTCCAATGGTTCTGCGCTAGCAATGTAGGCTGTAATTTGTTCGGGTTGTAAGGTAGCAAAGCTGACAGTGCTGGTTTGTAAGGCTTGGTAGGTTCGATTTTGCCAGTACAGACAAACAGCAGTGAGTACCTGATGTTGTCGGCCAGAAAGCAGTTTGAGTGTGTGTGCTGCATCAGCGGCATTGGCTGGTTTGCCTAGAATAAGGTTATTTAGGCTGATGGTGGTGTCGGCGCTGAGAAGGGGAAATTCTGGCGGTTGTGAATAATTTTGTAACCAATTAGCTAAGGCTGCTTGGTTTTTCTTTAGCGCCATGCGTTGCACGTAATCCTGAGCATTTTCGGCAGGATAAGGGGTCTCATCAATATCTGCTGGAACACGCAGAACTTGATAGCCAAGGTTGGTCAGGATTTCATGCCGGCGTGGGCTGCCTGAAGCGAGGTAAATGGTTGGCTGATTCATTGATATAAATGCATATCGTATAAAGCTGGTATGGTTATTTTACCATTATCTGCTGTTGCGTTAAGTGCTAATAGTATTTCTTCGGATAATGCTAAGAATTGTGGCAATAGTCTAGGCAGAATATTTGTTGGAATATATGCAATGTTTTTGGTGATGCTGGTAGACGGTGTTTACAAATGATGCGGCGGCGTTTAGGGTAAGGATAAAAAGAAGAAAGAAGTATGAATTATGTACAATGAATTATGTAAATACCTCAAACTTAACCGATTCACCTAGAAAATCAGGCTGTCTGTTTCAATGTATTATATTCAATTGGTGTCATATTATTGCGTGTCTCATGAGGTCTTGCGCTGTTATAAATGTTAGCCATGTTTTGGTTACCTTTATTGTGTGTTTTAGGTTGTTAATAAAGATATCAATCCATTACTTCTGTGTGACAGTATGCTTATATCGTTCAATATCACTATTTTAATCAGGGCTGCTAGGTTGAATATCGTTTAGGGTTATACCATGTGATTTTGCCCAGTTGATGAACATTTTTCGGGTCAATTTTGCGCCATTGTTGACACGTTTTTTTCATGGATAATCATGATGTTCGATCAGCTTATCAAGGTAACAAATTACTCTGCCGTCGTTCAACTGATCGCGATATCAATACTTAACGCTTCACGATTAAAGCCATCAATAACACTAAACGTTCTAAAGTGGCGTTGATTGCAGCTGCGCTGACGCATTAAGTCTATTAACCTGCATTTATCAGGCCTATTGGGTACGAGTAGCCTTTCTAGGCTGCGTAGTGAAATACGTTGTTTACCCATTACGCTAAGATTAAACTTTAACGCGCAGCATACCGACTAAACACGTTTATGATTCCATTTATAGCCGAGCTTTTGGATACGATGAAAATATTTAAGAAATCAACAGCATAAATGCTTGTCAGTGCTCGCATTCAGTACCGATATCATCACCGAATTATTTTGTAACTTAGGTTGATCATCGTCAGTATAGCGGCTTAAGCCCATTGCGATAAATTGTGTGATTTGTCAATTCTCTGTCCACGTTTTACGTACCTGAGAGGATACTAGGGCTTTTTATGATTTTTTTTGCTGAAACTGTGATTTTAGACTTAATTCCGCAAACAACAGCTTAAGCTGACGATTTTCAGCTTCCAGTTTTTTTAAGCATTTGCTATTCGAGGATTTGATACTACGGTATTACTCTGGCTATTGCTAACAGGTTGATTTACCTAAGCTATATTGATAGCAAGGTTTTTTGACAAGGATAGTGGCTTTGGCTTGTATTAAAATGGATACGAATTGATTTGGTGTTATTTATGCATGTTTAAATCCTCTTTTACTTTTATGATAGAGAATCTTCGACTTTTTGGCGGTACTTTTTTTGGGGTACGGTTATATGGGAATATTTCATGGCAGAAGACCAATTGAAAGGGTTGGATAATCATGAATCAAAAGGGTAAGTCAAAAAAAGAATCAACAATAAATTGCCTCCTATTATTCAATAAATGATTTTTTATGTGAGTTAACGAAACACGAAACACCTAGTAGTGATAAAAGTTGCTTTGTTAATGGAATTTGTTGAGTAAATTCAAACGAAGAGGTGAAGGTTTGACTTTGGGTTGGCAGTAAAAACCATCATCTGAAAGCAGCAATGACGGTTTTTATTTATTATTTTAATAGTTCGGATCTACTATAAATCTGCCTTTGATTTGACCGTTGATGATTTCTTTGGCCATTCGAGGGCATTCGTCTAATGAAATCATTTGAGCAATTTGCTCCAGCATTTGCGGATTGAGTAATGTAGCGAGGAATTCCCAGGCGGCAATACGTTTTGCCCGTGGAGCCATGACGCTATCGATGCCGGCTAAGGTGATGCCTCTTAAGATAAATGGAGCAACGGTGGCCGGTAAATCCATACCTTGGGCTAAACCACAACTGGTGACAATGCCACCGTATTGGGTTTGTGCACAAATATTAGCCAGACTATGGGAACCCAGTACGTCAATGGCTGCAGCCCATTGTTCTTTTTGCAGAGGTTTATTTGCTGTGGCCAATGTTTTGCTATCAATAAAATGCTGCACGCCCAGTTGTTGCAAGTAATCAGTATTGCTGATTTTACTGGTGGCTGCGGTAATGGTGTAGCCCAATTGGTTTAGTAACATAATGGCTATGGAACCTACGCCGCCGGTAGCGCCAGTGATTAAGATATTGCCTTGTTCAGGGGTAATCCCATATTCGATAATGCGTTGCACACACAATGCAGCGGTATAGCCGGCCGTACCAATAATCATGGCCTGCTTTGCGCTCAGGTTGGTAGGTAGGGGAATAAGCCAATCTGCTTTGAGATAGGCTCGTTGGCTCAGGCAGCCCCAGTGCGTTTCTCCACAACCCCAACCATTTAAAATAACCTTGTTACCAACACAAAGAAGGTGGCTGTTGGTTTGAATAACAGTACCGACTCCATCTATGCCCGGTACCATCGGCCATTGTCGCACCACCGGACCGCTGTTGGTGATGGCCAAAGCGTCTTTGTAATTCAAGCTGGAATACTGAACTTGTATGAGTGTGTCACCTACTTGTTGCAGCAAATTTTCTTCGCTGATATTCTGGATGTTACAGGAAAATGCTGTTTGGTTCTTTTCTAAGAATATTGCTTTAAATAACATGATTCTACTCCTGTTAATGGTGACTAGACGGTTAGTCTAATTTTCATTATGAACTGGTTGTCTCAGTGTCATCAATAGGCAATGAGTTGGCTGTATGGATTAGTCATCACTGGATGGCTGTTACAAGAGAAATTTATTGGTTCGGGCTATGACCAGAATCAACCTATTTTTCAAGTTCAATGAATTTAGTTTGATCATTGATCTTGCCATAAGTACTGTTAATTTGATTAATTATTGTAAGTTTTTATACAAACTATTAATACAAATTCACTATGCAATTTTTTAATAACTGCACTTCTGTTCGTTCTTGTAAAATTTATACGGCAATTTCTAATAACGCATTTGATATTTCAAAAATAATAGTTGTTTATTAGACAGCCTCATATATTCATTTAAAAGTTTTTTATTAATTTGTGAATGCTGTTTCAGTTGTTATTTCATTAGTATTATTTATATTTTATTTAAAGTGTTTATTATGATTTTCTTTTTTTACTAGAGTTGTTTAAGTTTTGATTGTTGTGATGATGATTGAAATTCTCGTGACCGATTAATCCGTCTATAAATCAAGTCCACACGTTTCTTCTTGATTTAATTTTATTGGACATTAAAAGGCAGTTTTGGTAATTTTTAAATTCAAAATTGTTCATTTTATCTGTCTTAATATTTTCTATTCATTCTAGCATTAGTAAAACATTAGATTTTGCAACTCGTCACCAATTCCTACCGCCCTTGTTTATTCTGCATGGTCTATTCACGATAATCGTTAGACAATTTAAAGCTGTACTAAACTTACTTCTATCTAAATGGTCATTGCAATAGGAATTAGTGGCCAGATTGTATTAAGCTAAAAACTGATCGGTTAATTATCCAGTATGGTTGCATTTTTGAGCAGTTTGGTGTGGTTTATGGCACCTTCCCAGCCAAGCCAGAAGAAGTAGGCAAGTGCAGTATTTACCGTCCACATGCAGCCTTATTTCGCGCTGTTGTCGTGTAGGTGCAGTAGCTGGGTATCTGTGCTTTTCAGTTGTGCAATATGTTATTCAGTAAAACAGAATAGTTTGGCGGTAAAAGAAACTTGCCCTGCATCTGTTCTCCAATCAGATTGCGTCTGTTAAATTGATATTTGCTAATGCTGATATTTGCATCGGGGCAGAAAGTATGGATTCTGGCCAGAGTACTGAAGAAATATTTTCGTATAGCAGATGTTGTTTTAATTTTTAGTAAAAAACAACTGTAGTAATCGAGTATGGCATTGCCAACTTGTTCTTTGCTTTTAAAGTAGTAATAAAACGCACCTTTAGGTATACCTACTTTTATCAGTATGCTTTCAATATTTGCACCGATATAGCCATGAGTGGTCATGATTTATACACCACTGCGAATTAAAGCAATTCTGGTATTATGATTTTTAAGAGATAATGATTGGGCAATTGGGCGATTCTATATATTGCGATAAATTTTTTTATTTGTTCGAAGAGTAGTGGATAGCTAATTTTATTGGGTCTATTTTCCCTGTTTGTGCACAGCAAGGCGACATAGCCAGTCCAGCCAGCAAATGGGTAAGAATTTTTTTAAATACCAGAACAGATGTGCTGGTATAGTAACTGGGTAGCGCGCTTTGGGCTTGCGGGCATTGAGCGCACGAGCGCAGACAGTGGCACATTGTTCGGCGGTTAGGGTGAATGGAGCAACAGAACCTTGTGTTTGCAGTCGATTGAGCTGTGCCTGATAGATTGTACGATGCACGCTGTTTTCAACCTCAATATACTGTTTGAATTTGACCAGTGCATTGGGGCGGAAGCGGGTGGTGATGGGTCCGGGTTCGAGCAGGCTGATGTAGATTCCACTTCTATGAATTTCCTGACGCAGGGTATCGCATAAGCCCTCCAGGGCAAACTTACTGCTGGTGTAGGCACTGCGCCACGGCATAGCCGCATAACCCAGTATGCTGGAATTAACCAAGATACGTCCATGTTGCTGACGGCGAAAAACTTTCATGGCGGCATTGATACATTGCCATGTGCCGAATACGTTGGTATTGAATTGTTCTTGTAAAGCTATACGGCTCAAATCCTCAACTGCTCCAGTCTGACCATAGCCGGCATTACAAAATATAGCATCCAGATGACCAAATTCGGTGATGACAGTTTTGATGGCGGCGCTAATTTGTTCGTCGCTGGTGATATCCAGTTGTAAACAATGAAAACCTTCTGCTCGCAATCGGGCAACATCTTCTGAACGGCGGCAACTGGTATAGACACGCCAGTTATCTTTACGCAGTAGTTGTGCTGTGGCATAGCCTATGCCACTGGAACAGCCGGTAATCAGGATGGTTTTTTGCATATTTATGTCTGGTTAGAGCCGTTATTTAGAATAGTTTAGCATATTGAATAATATTTTATATCTAAATTTTATCGAATAAGGCTGTGTGTACCCATATATACTAAAATGTTGATTTATTCATCGTAAGGAATATTTAATTCTTCCAAAATTGCTCGGAATGCATTGGTTTCATCAATCATTTTGTCTGCAATTAGCATACCTTGATGTATGCTTAGCAGTGGTCGAATTTTCAACCCTTCAATTAACATAAGTGGCGGCATCCCTTCATAATAGAAGTTATTCTAGTGGCCGGTTCATTTCGCTGCTTGATTGAAGCATGTATGGTTGGTTTTATCTAGATGTGTAATACAGCGTAAAACCTATGAAGATTCAAAAGATAACGTACTCACTGCATATTGCAATTTAATTTATTTAGGTCATTCATCATGGGAATAAATTGTTTTTCGTTAACGATTGCTGTCACTTTCTATTTTTCATTATCTATATCTTTCCAGAAGCTTAATTAATATTTATACTCATCGAATAGAGTAGTTATATGTTTAAAATTAATGATTTTAAACATGATTATAAAATTTTTCACAGTTAGTTTGGTTTCTGCTTTTCGTTCTATGATGCGATGGGTAAATCATTCATTTAAATCATTTAAGTCGTAGCTGATTGAATTACATAAAAAATTGGGTTATTGCTCCTTATCATCTTCCATATTATAAGCATCGACAATTTTTTGCACCAAAGGGTGACGTACAACGTCTTCGCTGGTAAAAACATGGAAATAAATACCTTCGATATTGCTGAGTTTTTCCCGAGCATCTTTCAAGCCGCTTTTGATATTTTTAGGTAAATCTATCTGGCTGGTGTCACCGGTAATAACCGCTTTTGCACCAAAACCTATTCGGGTCAAAAACATTTTCATTTGTTCTGGTGTGGTATTTTGGGCTTCATCCAGAATAATGTATGCACCATTGAGGGTGCGTCCACGCATATAGGCTAAAGGGGCGATTTCAATCAAACCCTTCTCCAAAAGTTTAGTTACGCGCTCGAAACCCATCAGATCGTATAGGGCATCATACAATGGGCGTAGATAGGGGTCGACTTTCTGAGCAAGATCGCCGGGTAGAAAACCAAGTTTTTCACCAGCTTCAACAGCGGGCCGAACCAGTACAATGCGTTCGACCTGATGTTTCTCAATGGCATCTACAGCGGCTGCAACGGCCAAATAAGTTTTACCGGTTCCGGCTGGTCCTAATCCAAAAACAACGTCATGTTTTAGCAAGGCTTGTATATATCCACTTTGACGCGGCGTACGACCGGCTATATTGCCCCTGCGCGTGCGCAATGTCCAGACTTTTTGATCTGCTTGTTTGTTGTCGTTGTGTGTACTTGTTCTGGCTTCAATTGCAGCCAGTTGAATATCACGGTCTTCCAGATCACGCTCATTTGCTATTATGGCAAGGCTTTCCAATGCACAAATGCCTTGGTTAATGTGGTCACCATTGATGGTAAATTGGTTGAAATGACGAGTAATATTTAGATTCAAAGCTTTGCCCAGATTACTGATGTGCTGATCAAGAACCCCACAAAGGCGTTGTAAGGCGGTATTATTGATCTCTTTTAACTGATAATGACTGGTTTGACTCATAGTTAATATGTAGAAATATATTCATAGGTTGTTAATATTATGTAGTCAATATGCTCGAAAGCAAGAGCATGTTGTTTTTCCACCAAGCGGAAATCATTAGTGATAATATTAATCAGGCGATAAATGATTATGCTATTTAGCGAATGGACAGCTGGTTGGGCGAAATGTTGAAATTAGGTTAAAAAATTGGTGAAACAGACAAATAAATAATTTTTTCAAATGAGTGATTTAAATGCGAACAGCAACTGTGATGCGTAATACTAGTGAAACACAAATTAAAATTTCTATTAATTTGGATGGAAAAGGTAAAGGACATTTTGATACCGGTGTTCCTTTTTTAGAGCATATGCTCGATCAGATTGCTCGTCATGGTTTGATAGATCTAGATATTTGTTGCCGTGGTGACACACATATTGATGACCATCATACAGTAGAGGATATTGGTATTACGCTGGGTCAGGCATTGAAAATAGCCTTGGCGGATAAATGTGGTATCTGCCGTTATGGGCATAGTTACATTCCGCTTGATGAGTCTTTAAGCCGAGTAGTGGTAGATTTGTCTGGTCGCCCTGGGCTTGTATTTAACGTTGATTTTACCCGTGCTGTGATTGGGCGTTTCGACGTTGAGCTATTTAGTGAGTTTTTTCAAGGTTTGGTTAACCATGCAATGATGACTGTGCATATTGATAATTTACGTGGAGTAAATGCCCATCATCAGGCTGAAACTGTGTTTAAAGCATTTGGCCGGGCTTTGCGGATGGCCGTGGCTTATGATGTACGAATGAATGGAGTAATGCCTTCTACTAAAGGGACTTTAACCACTTGATTATTTAAATATCATTTAGATGAATGCAGATATGATGGTCAATATATGAGACTACACAAGCCATTCTATCAATTGATAACTCATACAATCCAGTATAAAAATTAGTTCTAAATGCTTTAGTATGCAGTTACTTCGCATATAAATTGAAAATATAATGTCATTTAATAACACCAAAAGATGAAAATATAATATTTTAATTTTGGCTACGAAATTATGAAAATAATTTATATAAAGGTTTTGTTATTTTAACTTTATACTAAATATAGTAAATAATCCTATATGTGTATAGGTAAATAAATATGTTGTGACCGATGTAAATCATTTATATGTGTTGTATTTTTGATGAAATAGTGTAAAATTAAGTTAATTTGAAGCCAGGTCTGAACTAGACTTTTATGCAAATAGCTTGAGAAATTTAAATATTCCGATTGGTTAATTAGATATAAGCTAAATAAATTTCAGTTATAGTAGGTGTACGAATAATTAAATAATGACAAATTATGCTAAAATTGTGAAATTATTTAGTTAAACGAGTGTTTTTAAAAGTAAATCAAAGGTGTGTTGGTAATCTTTACTTTGCGAAATAATAGATAATAGAATTTTTCTCTATGACGTATGATTATGAGCTAATGTGAAATTGGTTTATAACTGATTATTCAAATTATATTTATTTGAAGAGTGAGCCAAGATGAAAATAGCAATTGTCGATTATGGTATGGGAAACCTTCAGTCTGTATTCAATTCGGTTCAGACTGCGAATGAGCTAGAAGCGCTCAATGCTGAAATTGTACTGACAGCAGACTCTGGAGATATTTTATCTGCTGATAAAATTATATTCCCTGGGCAAGGCGCCATGCCGGATTGTATGGCTTCATTGCACAAAAGTGGTTTGATAGATGTATTACATGATTGCTTGCAAAAAAAGCCATTTTTGGGCATTTGTGTGGGGGCGCAATTATTATTTGAGTATAGTGAAGAAGGAAATACAACTGGATTAGGTTGGTTTAAAGGAACAGTTGCACGTTTTACTTCTGAACATGTGGACGGACAAGGGAGGTATCTTAAAGTCCCCCATATGGGATGGAATCAGGTGTATCAAACGCAAACACATCCTTTATTTGCTGCAATTGAGCAGAATGAATGGTTTTATTTTGTTCATAGTTATTATTTTTTACCGCGAGAGACTGATAATGTGTTTGCTACTGCAGATTATCCAAATAAATTTGCGTGTATTGTCAGTAAGGATAATGTGTTTGCTACGCAGTTTCATACAGAAAAAAGTCACACTGCTGGTTTACAGCTTTTACGAAATTTTCTGTTATGGAATGGATAAATTTTAATTGTTTTATTTTTTTAAAATTGTGAAACTAATATGTTATTGATACCTGCAATTGATCTTAAAAAAGGCAAGTGCGTACGTCTGCAACAAGGGTTGATGGATAAAGCAACTGTGTTTTCAGATGATCCAGCTCAAATGGCTGAGCACTGGTGTCAGCAAGGTGCACGGCGTCTGCATCTGGTTGATCTTGATGGTGCCTTTTCTGGTAAACCGGAAAATATGAATGCGATCAAATCTATTATTAATGCGGTTGGTCAGCGTATACCTATACAGTTAGGCGGAGGCATTCGTAATTTGCAAACGGTAGAGAATTTTTTACGTTTAGGCTTGCATTACGTGATTATTGGTACAGCAGCGGTCAATAATCCCGAATTTGTAAAGCAAGCATGTGCTGAGTTTCCGGGGAAAATTATTGTTGGTCTAGATGCAAAAGAAGGAATGGTTGCTATTAATGGTTGGGCTAAAGTTACTGATTATCAAGTGAAAGATCTAGCCCGGGATTTCGCTGATTTTGGTATTGACAGTATTATTTATACGGATATAGGTCGAGATGGCATGATGCAGGGTGTCAATGTTTCTGCCACAGTCAAGCTTGCTCAAGCTGTTCCTATCCCAGTAATTGCTTCGGGAGGGGTTACAGATTTAGGTGACATCAAGGCATTACGAACTGCAGCGAATGATGCTGATATCAGTGGTGTAATCGTCGGTCGGGCGATTTATGAGGGGACCATTGATCTGAAAGAGGCACAGTTGCTGGTAGATGCTTAGGAAATTGACTTCTGTCAATTTAGCAGTTCTTAATTAAGATTTTGGAATTATTATTATTATTTTTTTTGTATCAAAGGCTTGTGTTGGTTTGTATTTGGGAAAACACATATTAATTGGCTATAAAATGGTTAATTAAAATTGCCTGCTTATTTCTCAAGGAAATAATATAGATGTTAAGTATTTTGTTTGCAGTAGTATTGGGTATATGGTTACTTTTTGCGTTTGATCGAGCGAGGCTGGCTTCGGTAGATTCCATTTTATTCATGGTAATGGTTATTATTTTGACAAGTGCTATGCATCGATCTTTTCCGGTTGTAGAGAAGACTTGGATGTTACAAAATTTTTTCTTGTGGGTTTATGTGTTTGTAGTAATATGGTTGTTAGATATTATTTGTTTTAATTTTGTCAACGCATTTATATATGCTGTGATTGTCTCAGCAGGCTGTTATTATGTCCAATCACATGCATTAAACTGGACTAAATTTATATTAAATTAGTATGGCTACTAATAAAATCAGAAAGATTATGCTATGGCTTTAGCCAAACGTATTATTCCCTGTCTTGATGTGGATAATGGTCGGGTAGTCAAAGGTATTAACTTTATCGCATTGCGTGATGCAGGTGATCCAGTTGAAATTGCACAACGTTATAATGATGAAGGTGCCGATGAATTAACTTTTCTGGATATTACAGCCAGTTCTGACAACCGTGATACCATTTTGCATACCATTGAGGCTGTGGCCAGCAAGGTATTTATTCCGTTAACAGTTGGTGGAGGAATACGCAGTGTAGATGATGTACGTCGTCTACTTAATGCTGGCGCTGATAAAATTTCTATTAATACCGCAGCAGTCAATCGTCCCAATCTGGTTAAAGAAATCAGTACTTTTTTTGGCAGTCAAGTATTGGTTGTGGCTATTGATGCTAAGGCAACTAATGTCGAAAATACATGCTGGGAGGTATATACTCATGGTGGCAGACAAAAAACGGGTCTGGATGCGGTGATATGGGCGCAGACTATGGTACAGCTCGGAGCTGGTGAGCTTTTGCTGACCAGTATGGATCGCGATGGAACCAAAAAAGGTTTTAACCTTGCTTTGACCAGAGCAGTCAGTGATGGAGTATCCATACCCGTTATCGCCTCAGGAGGAGTAGGAAATATCAATCATTTGATTGAGGGCGTGCAATCGGGTCACGCTGATGCGGTGCTGGCTGCCAGCATTTTTCATTTTGGCGAAGTGAGAATTAGCGAGGCTAAGGCAGCAATGTACAATGCAGGAATTACTGTACGACTGTAATTGGTTTAAATTTTATCTGAGGCAAGGTGCAAATTGTGGCTAACGTACTAATGGAAACCATCAATTGGGATAGTAATGGTTTGGTCTGTGCTGTTGTGCAGGAAAGACATAGTTTACGGATCTTAATGGTTGCATGGATGAATGCTGAAGCTTTGCAACACACAATTGAAAGTGGTTATGCTCATTACTATAGTCGTTCACGGCGTAAATTGTGGATGAAAGGTGAGCAATCTGGTCACCGGCAAAAAGTATTTGAAATGAGATTGGATTGTGATGGCGATGCAATCGTATTGTTAGTAGAGCAGCTGGGAGATATAGCTTGTCATACCGGCCATGCTTCTTGTTTTTATCGAATCTATCAGCAGCAAAATTGGCAAATAGTCGATCCAATAATCAAAAGTGAAGATGAAATATATTCCAGTCAATCTAATGAACAATAAATAACAAAGCGATATGAGAGAAAATTGATGACAGAAACATCACTACAAAAAAAAGCAATTACAGTTTTAAACGAATTAACTGATATTATGATGTCGAGACGAAATGCAACACCAGAAAGCTCTTATGTTGCGCAACTATTGCATGCCGGTGAAGATAAAATTTTAAAGAAAGTAATTGAAGAGGCAGGAGAAGTGTTGATGGCTTCTAAAGATGGAGATAAGGCCCATCTGATTAAAGAAGTAGCTGATCTCTGGTTTCATACTATGGTATTGTTGACTTATCATGAGCTTCAGGTAGATGATGTATGTAATGAGTTGCAGCAGCGACAACATGTGTCTGGATTGACTGAAAAAGCCAATCGAAAGCCACAGTGATGGTGTTAATCTAAAATATGCGCTGTTGCTCGTTGCTAACAGGCGCATTTTTTGTTGTAGAGTTAAAGGATTTAATAATGGGTAGTTTATCAATTTGGCATTGGGCAATGGTTCTACTGATTGTAGTATTGATTTTCGGTACTAAAAAGTTGCGAAATGTCGGTAAAGATCTGGGAAATGCTGTCCATGATTTTAAAAAAGGTTTAAATGAAGGTGATAGCGATGGTACCAAAAAAGATGAAATAATTGAGCACCAACAAGACGATCGTAAAGCGTAAACACAATGTTTGGTTTGGGTTTTAGTGAAATTTTGCTAATAGCAGTTGTGGCATTGGTGGTGCTGGGGCCAGAGAGATTGCCAAAAGTAGCACACAGTGCTGGATTATGGGTGGGCCGTATTCAAAAATTTATACATAATGTTAAATCTGAATTAAATCAGCAGGCAGGTATCGTTGAGTTCAAACAAGCTCGTGACAGTATTGAATTAGCTGCCCGTTCGATTGAATCTGATATCAATCGTAATATTGGTAGGCTACGGGATGAAGTAGAATCGCTTAACCATCCCATGGCCGCAGATGAGCAAAAGCTTCGTGCTCCAGCGTCACTTTTATCTATCCATGCTAAATATGATTCACACCTTACTGAGATATCATCTATACACCGTGTTTCCTTGCGTCGTCAGGCATTACAACGTAAAAGGGATATGAGACCAAAACGTCAGTTAACGCCAAAGTTGCGTGTACGACGTCATTGATGGGTTATGTAGTTATGCCGCTTGATGAAAATGCTGAACTGTCTTTAATCGACCATTTATTGGAACTGCGTCGCCGTTTACTTTGGGTATTAGGCATTTGGCTATTGTGTTTTGTCATTATGGTTCCTTTCGCTCAGAAAATTTATACTTTCATTGCAGAACCATTGCTGGTGAATTTGCCGGCAGATACTCATATGATTGCTACCGAGGTCATTGCGCCTTTTTTTGTTCCAATTAAGGTAACTTTAATGGCTTCGTTTCTACTGACCTTACCGCATAGTTTATTTCAAATCTGGGCATTTGTTGCGCCTGGTCTATACCGACATGAAAAACGGTTAATTTTGCCATTGCTGATAGCCAGTGTTTTGCTGTTTGTATTAGGAATGGCTTTTGCTTATTTTTTGGTGTTTCCGATTATTTTCAAATTCCTGACCGAAATAACGCCGGCGGGCGTCAGTATGGCTACAGATATTGATAAATATTTGTCATTCGTACTGGGTTTGTTTGTGGCTTTTGGCGTGACGTTTGAAGTGCCTGTTTTGGTTATTTTGCTTAATCGAATGGGAGTAGTGTCTGTAGAGCAACTTAAACGAGTTCGTTCTTATATCGTTGTAGGCGCTTTTGTGGTTGCTGCAATAGTAACCCCTCCTGATGTATTATCACAAACTTTATTGGCAATTCCTTTAATACTGCTATATGAGATCGGTATTGTCGCTTGCCGTTGTCTGGGTCAGAGCAGTAAACAGCATTCATCGATTGCTGTCAGATCGGATTGAGACTAAATTAATAATTTTACCTAGCATGGTTATTTCAGGCTGTCTGAATGCTTCGGACAGCCTGTTTGTGATGGTATACCTGCTCTAAATAAACCATCAATTGTTGGAGAATATATGAATCAGCATAAACTTGATTCGAAACCATTCACGAATTGTTCATCTGCCAATATTATCTGGTGGGCAGGTATGCTTGCCATATGTATTGTGCCATTTATGTCAAGTTGGCGTGTTGGTACTTTATCCAGTTTTTATCTGGATGCAGGAACATTATTTTTTGCTATTGGGCTATTTGGTCTGACCATATTGACTCAGAAAACTCGTATAAGATTACCTGCTGCAACAATTGGATTAATATTGCTGGCCATATTACTGATGCTGCAAGCCAGAATTATTAGGCTGCCTTATGTGAGTCAATCTGATTTAACTGCATTAGTTTTTATTCTTTTTGCTGCGCTTGCATGGTCAGCCCGAGCATGGGTTGTCAGAATTGGTCAAACTGAGGCTGTTACGATTTTGGCTTTTGCATTAGTGATTGGTGTACTGTTGCAGACTATTGTTTGTGCGTTGCAATTTGTTGGAGTGGCTGGATCCATACCCGGTGTACTGCCGGGACCGGGTAACTATTATATTTATGGGCAGCTAGCACAGCGTAACCATCTTGGTCATTATCTGATGTGGGGTGTGCTAGCTCTGTGCTTTTTGTGGCATCAGCGTCGGTTATCAGCTTGGCTTGCAATACCCTTACTGATCTGGTTTACGGGTGTGATGGGTTTGATCGGTTCACGTACAATTATCGTATATGTTGTGGTGATTGGTTTTTCCTTGTTATTTTGGCGCATTCATGCGGGGAAGTCTTCAACTAGGCTATTGATAATGCTGGCTGGTGGAATCGTATTGGTTTTGCTGTTTCAATTAATACTCAGCCCTTTGTTTGAATGGTTATGGCACATTAGCTTTCAATCTGGTACCTCACGGCTAGAGCAAGGAGGATTTGTACAGTCTGGTCGGCAGATGGAATGGCATAAAGCATGGTTGATTTTTAAAAGTGCCCCTTGGTTTGGCTATGGTTGGGGAAGTTATTCTTATCAGGGGTTTGCCATAGAAAATGTTTACCCGTTAGGTTTTCGGGAATATGAAACTTCTGTCTTATTTACTCATTGTCATAACCTGATCTTGCAACTTTTGGCTGAAACAGGTTTGGTCGGATTTTTTATTGTTGTTGGCAATTTTATTTATACAATCTGGCCATACTTTCGAAGAGAATTTAATCCAGCATCTATATTACTGGTCAGCCTGATTTTGGTTTCACTTTGCCATAGTATGCTGGAGTATCCGTTGTGGTATGGCTATTTTCTGGCCGTTTTTGTTTTGTGTATTTCGTTGACACCTGTGTCTGAGAAACAACAAACTGCCCATGCTCAACCACTTTGCAATAAAACTAAGCTGTTTTTGGGGATTGTAGCGTTATTAACTATGGCTCTGCTATTTTGGCAAATGATTTTGTACCAGCAATTTATTCTGGTTCGCGCCAATAAATCATTACCACGCACAGAACAGATAGTACGTATGCAGCATTTACGTAAACGTATGTATTTTATGCGCTATTACATAGACATGGCCATTATTGAACAACTTAATGCACAATATCCTGACTTACCTTCCTGGGGCAAACAGGCAGCTTTGTTAACAGGCAGATATCGTCCGTACTCCAATACGATTGTACGCGGGTTTTATTTGTCACAGGAAGATAAAATTGCTGAGGCGAAGCAGTGGTTCGATCATGTAAGTTATTACTATCCGAATACACTGCCCGAATTGTTGAAAAAAGTTAATCAACAGCCTAAAACTGTGGTGATGAAACCACATTTACAGCAATTATGTGACCGATTTAATAGACAAAAACCACAGTCATTCAAATGTATGTGATTGGCAATATGATTGTTTAACATTGTGGTTTTTAATGAAAAAATTAGCAAAAGCGGCTCCAATGTAAAGATAAATTTTGCTTACATGTTAAGATATAAACCGTAAATTGAGTTAAAAACTTGTATTGAATACAGACCTTATACTTCCATTGAGGAGGATGATATGAATCGTGTACTTTTGATTGATGACGATAACTTATTGACAGAATTGTTAACTGAGTATTTGACAGCCGAAGGGCTGGAGGTAAGTAGTGTAGCCGATGGTGAAACTGGTGTTAAAGATATTTTGTCCGGGCAGTATGATGTAGTAGTGCTGGATTCTATGATGCCGAAGATGAATGGTCTGGATGTGTTGAAAACGGTACGTGTTCAAAGCAAAATCCCAATTATTATGCTGACTGCTAAGGGTGATGATATTGATCGAATTATAGGTTTGGAAATGGGAGCAGATGATTATGTGCCCAAGCCATGTCAGCCACGTGAATTGTTAGCACGTATTAATGCTATTTTACGCCGTACTCATCAAAGTCACGACAATGACCAAAATGGGATTCCTAATAGTATTGCTGCCAGTGGTGTGGTTCTTTATCCAGCCAAACGTCAGGTAACTATTGAAGATGAACCGTTAGAACTGACCAGTACCGAATTTAATCTGCTAGAAGTTTTGATGCGTCATGCAGGTCAAGTTGTGAGTAAAGAAACCTTGTCATTGGAAGCACTGGATCGGAAACTAGCCAAATTTGATCGTAGTATTGACGTTCATATTTCTAGTATCCGGCATAAATTGGGTAATGCAAGCCTGATCCAAACAGTACGCGGACTTGGTTATTTGTTTGTTAAAAATTAAACGGATATACAGGCTGTTAATTAACAGCCTGTTTTGATTTATGAAACTGTTTCCACGTATTTTTGCAACATTTTGTGCTGTAATTGTCTGTGCTATCTTTGTGGCCAGTTCTTCTTTCTGGCTAGTGCAAAATACTTTAGCCGAAACAAGGTTTAAGCAGCAGCGGAATTTTGAAGAAAATTTATTAAGTAGTACCATGCAGGCCTTTCATCGACATGGTGATACGGGTGTACGAGAACAATTAATACAATGGGGTAACAACCCTGGTGGTGAGAACCTATATGTTATCGCTTTAGATAATAAAAATGATGTCTTGGGTCGGCCGATCGATCCTGATGAAATCGATAAAGCACGTAAATTTGCGCAGTCGAATCCTAATTCTAAGTTAGTAAAAATTGGATTTAGTAATTTGGGTGAAGAGTATCTGTTTATGATTCGTGGTTGGAATTATGAACGTACCCCCAGACCGCCTAGTCCGTTTTTTATACCCGGTTTGCCAATTGCCCCTGTTTGGCATGAATTTATCATCCTCAGCTTTATAATTGTAGTTGGCTTGCTGACCGCATATATTTTGGCCAACAATATTACTCAGCCAATACGGGTACTGTGGCGGGGTATGGATCGTCTGGCGCATGGAAATTTACAAACCCGCGTTTCGCATCAATTGTCTGAACGTCGCGATGAGCTGTATTCGCTAGCAGTACAATTTGATAATATGGCTGATAAATTACAGAAATTGGTAGAAAAAGAACGTCACTTGCTCCACCATGTTTCTCATGAGATGCGATCTCCATTGGCGCGGATGCAAGCGATTATCGGGCTTATCCATGTTCAGCCTCAGAAGCAGGAGCAACATTTGCAGCGCCTGGAAAGTGAATTAGGACGAATGGATTTGCTGGTGGGTGAACTTTTAACCCTGTCACGTCTAGAAACTTCTGATTTGCCGATTACTTTGGAACCTTTGGCTTTAGTGCCATTGATCAAACAAATAGTCGAAGATAATCAGGCTGTGGCCATGCAACATGAGCAAACGTTGTATTGGGAGTGCGAAATTCCGGAAGATACGATAGTTGAAGCGAATGAAAGCTATTTATATCGCGCTTTTGATAACGTAATTCGCAACGCTATTAATTACAGCCCTAACGGTAGCAATATCAGGGTTCATATGTATGATGCCGGTAAATCATATTGGCAAATCGATGTATCTGATAATGGTCCTGGGGTTGCAGAAAATCAATTACCACATATATTTACTGCATTTTACCGGGCTGATAGCAGTGCTAATAAACCGGGTACTGGACTGGGGTTGGCCTTAACCAAGCATATTATGGATAGACATCATGGTCGTATTTTGGCAGAAAATCTGCAACCAAATGGTTTGATCATGCATTTTCTGTTACCTAAATTTATCCCGAGTAAAAACAAAATACGACAGAAAATATAATATTCAAGGTTAGAGTGTCAGAACCGGGTGAATATTGAAATATTTTCATCCGGTTTATTATTGGTGCCTTATTTCTGCTCGAATTGTACAAGTGTGCATATTGAAATTAGCACTGTTTACACAGTGAATAATTTAGAATAAATCTTTATTTAGATCCGAATTAAGAAAATATACAATTGTATATTTAAACGTAAAGTCTAGTTTGTCGCAGGAATAGAAAAAGGTTTGCAATGGATTAATCAGTTCAGTTTGGTAATGATGCTTCGCTGGATGTTTGCTTCGTATCATGTTGGCTAAACCATTCTGAAACAATCTGATTGACTTCGTCTATACCTTGTTTTTTCAAACTGGAAAACAACTGTGCAGTTACTTGCTGACGGGCAATATAAGGCTGGAGCATCTTTTTAACTAAAACCAAGGTTTTGATCTGCTCATTCTTGGAAAGTTTATCTGACTTGGATAATAAAATATGAACAGGTTGCTTAGTGACCGCAAAAAAATCTAACATCCTTTTATCTAACTCTTTGAGTGGGTGGCGTATGTCCATGATCAGAATCAACCCAATCAGCTGCGAGCGTGTTTGTAAATAATTGCCTAGCAATGTGAACCAATGTTTGCGCACCGCTTCTGGAACCTGCGCATAACCATAACCCGGTAAATCAACCATAAATCGCCCATTTGCCAGCTCAAAAAAATTGATATGCTGGGTACGACCAGGTGTTTTGGAGACATAAGCCAAGCGGGCATGATTGGTTAATGTATTAATTGCACTCGATTTTCCGGCGTTACTGCGGCCGACAAAAGCGATTTCGGCAGGGGTAGTTGGCAAATCTTTTAAATGATTAACAGTGGTATAAAACTGAGCGTGATGAAACAGATTCATGAATAACTAAATTTTAGGGTAATAAAAATTAGCAGCATACCATGGTTTTGCTTTAAACCTGAGCTTTCTGTAATAATACTGCGTGCAGATGTTGTCAAACATGCTTGATTTTTTAATGCAGACTGTTAAACTTAACCTATAAAATGAATTAACTTTAAGGAAAATTTCAGATGGAAGACGATGTCTCGAGTGGTAAAATATATGTAGACGTGTTTTTCTCTGAATTTCAGGCAGCCTGTTGATATATCAGGTTGCCTGTTTTCGTTTAGCGGATAGGAAATTAAAATGGATTTTAGCTGGTTGGGGGAACCGACCACTTGGATCGGACTAACCACTCTGGTGATTCTGGAAATTGTACTGGGTGTAGATAATCTGGTATTCGTTGCTATTTTGGCCAATAAAGCTAACCCTAGACAACGAAAGCAGGCGCGCATTACAGGTCTGTGTCTGGCCGTTATTATTCGTATTGTCATGCTGGCAATGATGTCGTTGATCGTTACCCTTACCCAACCGTTTGCTCATATTCGTGGGTATGGTATATCGGTTAAAGATTTGATCATGTTGTTTGGCGGAATGTTTCTACTATACAAAGCCACTACGGAATTACATGAACGGCTGGAAGGTCATACTGCAATGGCCTCGGTGACAAATGTAATGGTTTACTCTAGTTTCTGGAGTGTAGTCATCCAAATTATTGTTCTGGATGCAGTATTTTCTTTAGATTCAGTTATTACTGCAGTTGCCATGGTACAGCATATTACTGTGGCCATGATTGCTGTGGTGATTGCCATGGCAATGATGATCTGGGCCAGCGGACCATTAACCGAATTTATCAACCGTCATCCAACAGTAGTGATGCTGTGTTTGGGCTTTTTGCTAATGATCGGATTTAGTCTTATAGCTGAAGGTTTGCATTTTGAAATACCTAAAGGCTATTTATATGCCGCAATTGCTTTCTCTATTGTAATAGAAATATTTAATCAGATATCAACACGTAATACTCGGCGCAACGACATGATCGGGCGTTCATGGCGTTATCGTACAGCCGATAGCGTGTTGGGTATGATGGGGTTACGCGAGAAAGAACTGGCTAAAGGCGGGCTGCAAAGTGATGATGATGAGCACTTTGAAGAAAATGAAAAATCAATGATTCGCAGTGTTTTAACGCTCGCTGAACGACCGATCCCCGGAGTCATGACACCACGCAGTGATATTGAAAGACTAGACATTTCTCAGTCACGTGAACAACAACATGAACAATTACAGTCTACGCCTTATTCCCGCTTAATCGTAGTTGGTAAAGCCGGTATTGATGAGCCACTTGGCTTTGTAAATAAAAAAGATCTGTTAAATCAGTTATTAAAACAACAGCAATTAAATATTTTTCAGGCTCTGCGTCAGCCGCTGGTTGTGCCGGACAGCAGTACGGTATTAGAGGCCATGGAACTGTTTCGATCTAGTAGTGCTGATATCGCGCTGGTTGTGGATGAATTTGGCGCAGTACTCGGTTTGGTAACAATGAAAGATTTATTGGAAACCATAGCCGGCGATTTCCCAGAAGAATATGAACGCACTGAGGCACCCAGTATTCAGCAAAATGCGGATTGCAGTATTGAAGTCGATGGTAGTCTAGAGTATGCAGTATTGGCGCAGCATCTACACTTACCGCCATTGCCGGACAATGCTGAATATCATACTGTGGCAGGATTAATAATGGAAGAAATGGAAGATATTCCAAATGAAGGAGATAACGTAAATTATTCAGGTTATCGCTTTGAGGTTCTAAGCAAAGACGGGCGCCGTCTGGAAAGAGTGCGCATCAGTAAAATTGTATTGCCAGAAACGAATTAAATTTATCTAATATAAAAAAAGCCTGCTGTCATCAGCAGACTTTTTTTGAGCTCTGTTTATTTAATCTGACTGCCGAATACACCACCCAGTGCAGCACCGCCTAAAGTAGCACCGGTATCACCGCCGATTAAATTACCAGTAACACCACCGACAACAGCTCCAGCCGCAGCATGACGCTGGGCTGTTGTCATATCAGCACAGGCAGATAGTGCAGAAGCCAAAGCAACCAGAAATACCATTTTTTTAATACGCAATTTCATGATAAACCTTTCTAAGCGCGGTAAATTTACCGTGTTAAATCCACCTAAAATTGTCTGTGCCAGTTAAAAGTGCTGGCATCAGGCATGAATGCATCAATGATAATAAATGAAATTACTGTTAAATCGGTTTAGAAGAAAAAATAATTATTTATACATTAATTACTTTTCTTTGCTGTTTGCAGATTATTAATGCATTACCAATAGGCTTATTCGGCAATATTTTCGGGTTGCAAAGTTGGTACCTCTCGGGTTGGCTGTTTTTTCTCTTTGTGTTTGATTACTGCACGATCGAGCTTGGTCATTAACCCATCAATTGCGGCATACATATCGCTATCGCTACTCAGAATATGGATATCCTTACCAGCTAAATGCAAATTGATTTCTACTTTTTTCTGCAATTTTTCCACAGAAAATGTGACAGATGCATTGATCATCTGATCAGTATGGCGAATAATTCGCTCAAGTTTGCTAGTAGTATAGTCTTTTAGTGCAGCAGTAACATCAAGATTTAATCCAACAAATTTCAGGTTCATACCATGCCTCCTTGTCGATGTTCTTTACAAGAACAAAAAATTTTATGTAGTTTAACGATTTTGGTTTTGTAATTTACGTTGGTGCGCCGGTGCAATTTTCAAGGCCTCACGGTATTTTGCTACTGTGCGTCTAGCCAGATTAATACCTTGTTTGGCCAGTTGCTTAACCAAGTGAGAGTCAGAATACGGCCGTTGTGGGTCTTCCTGACTAATCAGGCTTTGCAATAATGATTTTACAGCGGTCTGACTGTTGCCGGTAGCATTATTATCACTGCTGGCTACCGCTAGACTAAAGAAATAGCGTAAAGGAAAAATACCCTGAGGGCAAGTCAGATATTTCTGATTAATGGCACGAGAGATAGTGCTTTCTGCTAATCCAAGTTCCTGTGCGGTGGCTTTAATTGTCAACGGAATAAGAGCTAAAGCGCCAAAAGTAAAGAAATCATGCTGTTGTTGTAAAATCCACTCTCCTAATCGCTGTAAGGTATGTTTACGCATTTCTAGGCTATTGATATAAGTTTGTGCTTCCTGTAATTTAGTTTTACACAAAGGATCAATTTCATTGTCTTGTTGCCGTATCCATTGTTCAAAAGTATTTTCAATGCGTATCTGAGGAAGGGCATTTTTTAGCAGACGTAATTGCCAATTACCGCTTTGATCGGCATAAATCTCCATATCTGGTTGTATCGCCATTGCGGTATTGCCATCAGGTAAACCGTAACACGGAAAGGGATTAAGCCGACAAATCAGATTACAGGCTGAATCAATGGTAGCGGGTGAGAATTGTGGCAATTGCCGATATAATTGATTGAGCTGATGAGTGCTAAGCCACTGCCCCAAATATTTGGCAATCAATAGGCGAGCACAGGCCAATACCTCACTATTGGCATCCTTATCTGTTAGATTATCCAGTTGTAAAGACAAAGATTCTTTCAGATCACGAGCGCCTACACCATTTGGTTCAAATTGTTGCAAAATACTTAAAGCGTGCTCCAGCTCAACTTCATCCAGTTGCCATTCTAATGGCGTGTTTTCAACCAGATCTATTAAGCTACAGCCAAGATAACCTTGTTCGTTCAAATTATCTATTAGAAAATGAACCAATGTTGCAGTTGATTCATCCAAATTGAAGTGGCACACTTGCTGATGTAGCTGTGCATACATATCAGGATTATCCGGCAGGGTTTCCCAAGCCTCGATGTCATCGTGGTTTCGGCCTATCTGCGGGGGCTGAACGTATTGCGCAAGCGTAGATTCTTCATTATTGAAACTGTCTATTTCTTCTAAAAAAGGATTATCAGCCAGCCAGTCAGAAACCAGCTCCTGCAATTCCAAAGTGGATAACTGCAATACACGTAAGGATTGTTGCAGTTTCTGATTTAATTGCTGGTTGAGTTTTAGTTTTAGTTGCGATACTGGCTTTTGCATAGGTAATTAATATTCAAAGTGTTCTCCCAAATAAACCGCGCGTACTTCTTCATTATTAACCAATTCTTCCGGAATACCGGCGGCCAGAACACTGCCCTGGTTAATAATATAGGCGCGATCACAAATTCGTAGTGTTTCACGTACATTGTGGTCTGTTATTAATGTGCCAATTCCACGTTGTTTCAAAAAGAAAATGAGATTCTGAATGTCGATTAGAGCAATCGGATCGACACCGGCAAAGGGCTCATCCAGTAATATAAAACGTGGATTTCTGGCTAAAACCCGAGCTATTTCAACCCGACGACGTTCACCGCCTGAAAGAGACAGAGCTTTATTATTACGTAAATGTTCAATATGCAGATCCGCCAGCAGCATTTCCAGCTGTTGTGCGCGTTTTTGCCGCGGGTAGCTGATTTCCAGAATGGCGTTAATATTTTGTGCCACTGTCATTTTGCGGAAAATAGATGCTTCCTGAGGCAAATAGCCTAAACCAAGTCGAGCGCGTTCATAAATAGGGCGATGACTAATTTCCTGTCCATCTAGGGTGATACTGCCACCATCAGCAGCAATCAGACCGACAATCATATAAAAACTGGTGGTTTTGCCGGCACCATTCGGCCCCAGTAAGCCGATTACCTCACCGTTGTTGACTTCTAAGGCAACATCATTGACTACCTGACGCTGCTTAAAACTTTTTTTTAAGCCACTTACACACAGTTGGCTACTGGACAATTCAGTTTGGGAGGTTACATTCATGGTCAAGTTTATTTCTTTTTCGTTGGCGATTGTGGTTGAATAACGACTTGCACTCGGCCTGTTTTAGCCGCGTTGACCGTATAAACTTCTGTATTAGTGTTGTAAACAATAACGGCACCACGCGCCATATCACCACCCCGATTTACCTGAGCATTACCGGTAATAGTGACAATACCGCTCTGACTGTCATAATGTACATTATTACCCTTGCCGAATACTTTACCTTCTTTTTCCAGTTGTTGCCCGAAAGTGGCGGGGCTTCCAATGGCGATAATGGTCTGATTGCCTGCATTATCTTTATGTGCTGTGATCTTTGCCGCATTCATATACATCGTGCCTTGTCGCATTTTCACATTTCCACTGAATACCGTGGTTTGGTTTTGCTTATCCAGCGAACCTTGGTCAGCTTCAATCTCGATTGGTTGATGCCGGTCACTCTCTAATGCCCAAATTTGCAGATTGCTTATCAATAGGCATACAGTCAGTAATATTTTTTTATGGTTTTTGCGGATCATAAATAATTGCCTTTACACGAGCGGGTAAATTCAGGAAACCGCGCTGTTTATCGTACTCAAAACCTACAGATGTTCCTTGTGATAAGCCGTATTGATACTTAACAGGCGCATCGGTCTTAGCCGATTGTGTTTGGGTATCAATATGTAAAATACTCGTATTGAGCTGACCTTCCGGTTCCTTATCCACTGCATTTTTGTGCCAGATTACATCGTCTATCAAATCCACTTTACGACTATCAGTATAATACTGTGCTTTTTTTGCAGTAACGTGATAAAGAGCTTTACCGTCCTTATATAAATGCATATCCGGCTTGTCAATAAAAATAATTGATTGTTGTGGATATTGGCGTGCAACCTCTGCTTTAATCGATTCACTCAGCTGTCCCTGTTGGTTAAAGCGTTCGCCAGAAATCGACTCTATCTGATACTTTGGTTCTTTTGGGTTTAGCGGTATTTCCACGGTTTTTACCTCGGTGATTCGATCTAGCCAGAAACTGATTCCGCCAAGACCGAGAGCCAGAACCAACGGAAACAGCCAGTTACTGCGAGCGTGAATAACACTCATGCCAGATACTCCGCTAAATCTGTATCTAAATATCCCTGTGCATCCAGCAATAAATCACATACTTCCCGTACAGCACCGCTGCCGCCAGCAGCTTGGGTAATATAATCTGCATGTTTTAATACCAACGGATGTGCATTAGAAACAGCAATAGCCAGTGCACAATGCTTCATCACCGGTAAATCTACCACATCATCACCAATGTAAGCACATTGTTGCTCATGTAAACCCAGTTTGGCAATGAGTTGCTGATAACAACTGCGCTTATCAGCAATACCTTTAAAATAATGCTCAATCCCAAGCTGTTGGGCACGAATTCCTACCGAAGGAGCGTCACGTCCAGTAATAATTGCCGTCTGAATACCATGTTTATGCAGCATTTTCAGCCCATGTCCGTCCAAAGTATGGAATGACTTAATTTCTTCGCCGGTATCGCGGATAAAAATCCGCCCATCAGTGAGCACACCGTCTACATCCATAATAAACAGTTTAATTCGTTGAGCGGCTTTCAGTACAGCAGCAGAAGCAATTAAAGTCATCATCAATCCTTAAATATGGGTAGAACAGGTTTAAACAATACGTGCCTGCAATAAATCATGCATATTGACTGCACCAATTGGCTGGTGATGTTTATCTATAACAGCCAGACCATTAACTTTATTTGTCTGCATTAATTTTAAAGCTTCCGTGGCCAGTCGCTCAGATGTAATCGTTTTTGGATTCGGGTGCATCACATCTGCCATGACCAAACGATCCAATTGCTGATTTTTTTGTAAAAGGCGGCGTAAATCACCATCAGTAAATAAGCCACTCAATTGACCATGCTCATCAACCACAAGCAACATGCCCAAGCCTTTTTCACTCATTAATACAATTGCCTGTAGCAATAAGGTTTGTGTCTGTACCAGCGGCATATCCTCTCCACTGTGCATTACGTCGGCCACTGTTAACAACAATCGTTTGCCTAGACTGCCGGCGGGATGACTGAGAGCAAAATCTTCAGATGTAAATTGCCGCGCTCGTAATAAAGCCACCGTTAGCGCATCGCCCAGCACCATCACTGCAGTAGTGCTGGAAGTAGGTGCCAACCCCAAAGGGCAAGCTTCTTGTGATACACGTGCGCACAGATGAATATCCGCATGTTTGGCCATAGTAGAGTCATTTTTACCGGTAATGCAGATCAATTGCACATGTTTACGCTTAATGGCAGGGATAATTGCCAAAATCTCATCACTTTCGCCGGAATTAGAAAGTGCCATCACCACATCACCATCTACAATCATCCCCAAATCGCCATGGCCGGCTTCGGCCGGATGCACAAAGTATGCAGGTGTTCCTGTAGAGGCCATTGAAGCTGCAATTTTGCGCCCGATATGACCACTTTTACCCATGCCCGTGACAATAACACGCCCGTGACAATCCAGAATCGTCTCAACAGCAGCTGTAAAATGCTCATCCAAGCTGGCGCCTACCTCGCGCACTGACTGCTGCTCAATAGCAAATACCTCTTTGCCCCAAAGCAAATAATTCTCGCGTGCATTCATAAAAACATCAGCATAAAATGATCAAGTCAACAAAATTTAAATTTATTAAAACTAATTATAACCTGTAATAGCGTTTTGTTCGCTTTAAAAACTTGTCAAATGTTAGCAGTCTCGTTAGAGTAACCCACAAATCATCGCTAACATTTAACCACCGATTGCTGAAATACCGTGACACCAGTCTGTATCAGCTTGCCTAAAAGGAAATAAAAATGGCCGTTATATCTGAAGTTAACCAACTTGGACAACAAATCTGGCTCGATAACCTATCCAGATCATTAATACAATCAGGGGAACTGGCCAGAATGCTTGATGCTGGCATCAGTGGTGTAACATCTAACCCAGCCATTTTTCAAAAGGCTTTTGCAGGGGATCCACTTTATAGCGAAGATATTGCGCGTTTAAAACAACAAACACTGTCACCCAAACAACGCTATGAATTGCTTGCTGTTGCTGATGTACAGGCTGCCTGTGATGTTTGCCTGCCGTTATATCAGCAGAGTAAAGGTAGAGCCGGACTGGTTAGCTTAGAAGTAGCACCTAATCTAGCAGATGATACTTCTGCTACCATTACCGAAGCCTTACGCTTGTGGCAGACCTTGAACCGGCCTAATGCCATGATTAAAATACCAGCTACCGATAGCGGACTAGCAGCACTGACCAAGCTTGTTGCGCAGGGTGTAAATGTCAATCTGACCTTATTATTTTCTAAAGATCAGGTACAAAAAGCCTATCAGGCTCATGTTGCTGGTATTAGGCAAAGACTGGCGCAGAATCTTCCGGTAGATTGCATCCAAGTGGTGGCCAGTTTTTTCCTTTCTCGGATTGATAACGCATTGGATACCATTTTGCCGGCAGTGTTACAGGGTAAAACTGCCGTTGCCTTGGCGAAAACAGCCTATGCAGAATGGCAAGAGTTTATTCAAAGCCGAGAATTCAAAAATCTAAGCGTGCAACAGGCTGCTCCAGTAAGATTATTATGGGCTTCTACAGCCACCAAAAATCCGCATTATTCCGACGTAGTCTATATTGAAAACGTCATTGGCCAAGATACCATCAATACCATTCCTGCACATACCCTGAATGCCTTTATCGATCACGGTACAGCTGCTGCGACCATTAGCGAACATCTGGCGCAGGCAAAAAGCAGCTTAATCGAAATCGAAAAACTGGGTATCAATCTTGAATCACTGGCCACACGCTTACAACAGGAGGGCATCCAACAATTTATTGATGCATTTGATACCTTATTGCAACCGCTAAACTAAATCGTTTACATCGCAAGTTTGTATAAAAATACACTTAATAACTGTGCACAAACTTGCTTAATAAATCCTATTTTAAAGTTAAAAGTAAAAATTAAATTAATTAATAAAACTGATAATAATTATAACTCTAAAATTAAATTATCGCTAAAAATTAATCTCAAGTTGCAAGATTGGCTAATAAAATTAATCTTTATTGGTATAAAAGTAAGTGTAAATAAAAACTAAAACTGCCATAACAGATCTAATCAATCATGGCAGCAACCCAAATCAAAATGGAAACGAATCAATAAATAATATTAATGTAGTCCATGAATAGTGCCGTCTGCATCAACATCAATATCGCGATATGCAGGTAGTGTCCCCAAACCTGGCATCGTCATTACATTGCCAGTATAAACCCGAATAAAACCAGCACCAGCTGAAACCTGTATACGTGATACCTCCACATCAAAATTAGTCGGTACATTTTTTAGATTAGGATCGGCACTGATAGACATCGGCGTTTTCACCATACACAGCGGAAGATGGTCAAGTTTCAATTGCTTGATTTCTTCAATATTTTGCAAGGCCATTGCCGATAAATTGGCCTGTCTGCCACCGTATTTTTTGACCATTGTCTGAATCTTATCCACCAAAGGCATCTCATCAGAATAGGGCAGAACCACCTCATTGTGCTGGCAACATGCAGCAGTGACATGTTGAGCTAGTTTTTGCGTACCGACCCCGCCCTGAGTGAAGGCATCGCTGACTTCACAGGCAAAAGCACCGTGTTCCAGAGCATATTGTTGTATAAAATCTAGCTCCTGTTGATGGTCATATGGGAACCGATTGATCGCCACAATCACCGGCAAACCATAACTTTGCGCATTTCGAATATGCCAGCTCAGATTCGCACTGCCCTCAGCCAGCAATTCCACATTACATTCCGTCACTTCCTTAGGTAAAGCCTGACCAGGTTTAATATTAAAGCGACCACTATTGGATTTTAAGCTGCGTATCGTCGCCACCAGTACAATACAGGATGGTGCAACACCCGTCTGACGATACTTAATATTGAAAAATTTCTCCATGCCCATATCAGAACCAAAACCGGCTTCAGTCACCACAAAATCGGCCAGCTGTAGCCCTACCTTATCCGCTAAAACAGAAGAATTGCCATGGGCAATATTGGCAAATGGACCAGCATGAATCAATACTGGTGTTTGCTCCGCTGTTTGCATCAGATTCGGATTAATTGCTTCTTTCAACAACACCGTCATCGCGCCCGCTACCTCTAGCTTTTCAGCCGTGATTGGCTCACCATCCAAATCATAAGCCAAAATAATACGACCAATACGCTCACGCATATCCTGCAAATCAGTAGCCAATGCCAGAATCGCCATCAATTCAGAAGCAGCAGAAATCTCAAAACCGTCTTCACGCTCCACCCCATTAACTCCGCCACCAACACCAACCTGAATTCGGCGCAGGGTGCGGTCATTGTGATCAATCACCCGTTTCCATACAATCCGGTTTTTATCAATATTCAAACGTGGCAGCTTAGTTTGCTCTGCAAAATTTTCACCCAGACGCTCCTCATGATACAAACGCGCATCCAGTGCAGCCGAAGCCAGATTATGTGCAGCTGTAATAGCATGAATATCCCCGGTTAAATGAAGATTTAGCTTCTCCATTGGTAATACCTGCGCTTTACCACCACCCGCAGCACCTCCTTTTACCCCGAATACGGGGCCCAAACTGGGTTGACGAATGCAAGCAATTGCTTTCTGTCCGATAAAATTTAATCCCTGACTCAGTCCAATAGTAGTGACCGTTTTACCTTCTCCCAAAGGGGTAGGCGTGATGGCTGATACCAGTACCAGTTTTCCTTGTTTCGTATCCGAATTAATCACCTTTAAATCAATTTTGGCCACTTCCTTGCCATAAGGAATTAAATACATTTCAGGAATACCGAAATTTTCGGCAATAGTAGTAATCGGCAATAAGGTAGGCATATAAATCCTTAAACAACAAATAATAAATAAAATACAGAAATAAAAAAAATTTAATGATCATAAACCCCAAAACAGAGTCAACAAACTTAGTCAGTAGTATAGCCAAAAAAATCACACATTGATTAACATAAATCATCTTAATAATACTGTATCCCCAATCCTACCGGTAAAATGTCATCAGATTTAAAGGCCTGAATTAATCTTGCCTCTTTTTCAACAAATATGATGGCCTTTTCACTTTCTGATAAACGCAGGAAAATCATCACAGGTAAATAATTCAACCGGTGCCAATTGGGGTCATTTGGTACCCAATGTATGAATTCATGTATGACCATACCTTTTCCTATTCTAGGAACCGTTCATAAAGAACGTATTTTAAGCACTCCCCTTGATATCAACACTATATTATCTGCTCATAGTCTCCATCATAAATAAATACTAAACCAACCAAATCAATATTATAACTTCTATTTATTCCATGAATTTATAATTCACCTTCTACATCGAACGTATAAATCTCTAAAGCATTATTTGAGTTGAATTGATATATTTTGTGCAGTCAAGAAAAAACAAATTATTTTGTAACTATCCCCTAAAATAGTACTGCACAAAAGTAGCAAATTATCTTTATTAATTCACAGAGGATTTAAACATGAAATAGATAACACCCTATCAATTCGTAGCTATTTTATAAGAAGCTGAAGCTGGTATTCTTATTAAAAATTTGCGGTATATATGGCATCGGCAATTCGACTTTTTATAAATGGCGGGAAAAATATGGT
>JAGGIK010000011.1:0-330 GCA_024103515.1 Snodgrassella sp.
ATTCAAATCACGTGCCTAAAGAAGGAAATTTTACAGAATATCTCACCGATGATATTTTAATTGGAAATATTCGTCCGTATTTAAAAAAAATTTGGCAGGCAGATTGTTCTGGAGGCACTAATGGTGATGTTTTAGTCATTCGTCTAAAAAATAATCTGTTAACCCACAGATATTTATATTATATCTTAGCGGATGATAATTTTTTTGAATACAATATGCAACATTCTAAAGGCGCAAAAATGCCACGAGGAAATAAAGAGGCTATTCTTAAATATCGCTTGCCTATCCCCCCCCTCGAGGAACAAGTCCGTATTGTCAAAATCTTAGATA
>JAGGIK010000011.1:340-1856 GCA_024103515.1 Snodgrassella sp.
AGGTTTGATGCGCTAACAAATTCCATTACCGAAGGTTTACCGTGTGAGATTGAGTTACGCCAAAAACAGTACGAATATTATCGGGATTTATTATTGGACTTTCCTAAGGTGGAAGATAAATAAGACAAGACAATCAGAATATGAATAATACACTGATAAATATTGCAAAACAGCTTGATAAAATTGCCAAAAACGGAAAAAAAGCCCAATTGATTTATGCCTTTAATGGCACCGGTAAAACACGTTTATCGCAAGCGTTTAAAGAATTTATTGTATCGCAGGATAAAGCGGATGAGGAAGACAGCGGTGTCTTAACACGGCATAAGATTCTTTACTATAACGCATTTACTGAGGATTTATTTGTCTGGGATAACGATCAATATCAGCAAGGCGAGCATCAGTTAAGCATACAACCCAATTCATTCACCGACTGGATTCTGAAAGAGCAAGGGCAGGAGCAAAATGTGGCCAGATACTTCCAAGCTTATACTCAGCAAAACCTGACGCCGCATTTCAATGAGGATTTTTCCGCTATTACTTTCTCGCTCGCAGCGGGTAATGATCAGCGTATCGATAATATTAAAATCTCCAAAGGAGAAGAAAATAATTTAATTTGGAGTATTTTTTTCACCTTGATTAGTTTGGTGATTGCCGAGCGCAATATTGCGGAAAAAAGCGAGCGTTCCACTAATGAGTTTGACCAATTACGCTATGTTTTTATTGATGATCCGGTAAGCTCATTAGATGAGAATCATCTGATTCAATTGGCAGTGGATATTGCACAATTAATCAAATCCAGTGAATCTGACATTAAATTTATCATCACTACCCATAATCCGCTGTTTTATAATGTACTTTATAATGAATTAGGGTTAAAAAACGGTTATATTCTAAGACGATTAGCAGATGGCTATTTTGAACTAGAAGAGAAAAAAGGCGATTCAAATCACAGTTTTTCCTATCATCTGTATTTAAAGCAGCTGCTGCAAGAAGCGATTAAGGAAAATAAAATTGAAAGATATCATTTTACCCTATTACGTAACCTGTATGAAAAAACCGCCTGTTTTTTAGACTATCCTAAATGGTCAGAATTATTGCCTGATGATATATACTTAACTCGCATAATCAATTTTACCAGTCATTCAACCTTATCCAATGAAATGGTGCCCGAGCCTTCCGAGCCGGAAAAACAAATTGTTGCCTTTTTACTGAATCATTTGCTCGAAAATTACAATTTTAACTAGCAGGAGTGGACGATGGCCGATTATACCCCCCCCGATTGCCGAAACCGATCACTATATTATTTTAGCTAACACACCAAGCTTGAAGAGCCGGCGACAGCGTATCAAACGGAAAATGAATTAGAAAACGAATTGATTCAGGATTTATGCCGTCAAGGATATGAATATCTGCCTGAGCTGAATAATCAGCAGAAATTGTTGGCCAATATTCGGGTGCAGTTGCAAACGCTCAACAATATGCAGTTTAGCGATGAGGAGTGGCAACGATTTGTATT
>JAGGIK010000011.1:1955-46757 GCA_024103515.1 Snodgrassella sp.
ATTGGCCAATATTCGGGTGCAGTTGCAAACGCTCAACAATATGCAGTTTAGCGATGAGGAGTGGCAACGATTTGTATTAGAGTATCTGGACAAACCGAATGAATCGATGGTCGATAAAAGCCGTAAAATTCACCATAATCATATCTACGATTTTGTGTTTGATGATGGGCATATTCAGAATATTTATCTGCTCGATAAAAAAAATCTCAGCAACAATAAATTACAGGTGATTCGCCAGTTTCGACAAACCGGTAATTATGCTAATCGCTACGATGTTACTATCTTGGTTAATGGCCTGCCTTTGGTACAGGTGGAACTTAAAAAACGTGGCCTTGCCATTCGTGAAGCGTTTGGACAGGTTCATCGCTACAGTAAAGAGAGTTTTAATCAGGACAATTCCCTGTTTAAATATCTACAGTTATTTGTGATTTCAAACGGTACCGATACCCGGTATTTTGCCAACACCACCAAACGGGATAAGGCCAGCTTTGATTTCACCATAAACTGGGCGAATGTTAAAAATGAACTAATTAGAGACTTAAAAGATTTTACCGCCACCTTTTTTGCCAGCCGTGTGCTGTTAAGTGTTTTAATCACTTACTCTATTCTGGACATCAATGATACTTTATTGATTATGCGCCCTTACCAGATTGCCGCAACCGAACGGATTTTATGGCAGATTATCAGTGCTTATCAGGCCAAAAACTGGAGTAGCTTACAAAGTGGTGGCTTTATCTGGCACACCACCGGATCAGGAAAAACCCTGACCAGCTTTAAAGCAGCGCGTCTGGCCACCGAGCTGGAATTTATTGATAAAGTGTTTTTTGTGGTGGATCGTAAGGATCTGGATTATCAAACCATGAAGGAATATCAGAAATTCTCAAGAGATAGTGTGAATGGTTCCGATAGTACTACTGGCTTGGAGCGCAATATTGAGAAACAGGATAATAAAATTATTGTCACCACCATTCAAAAACTCAATAATCTGATAAAAGCTAAGGATGATTTAGCGATCTTTAATAAACAGGTCGTGTTTATTTTTGATGAAGCACACCGCTCACAATTTGGTGAAGCACAAAAAAATATTAAGAAAAAGTTTAAAAAATATTATCAATTTGGTTTCACCGGCACGCCAATTCTGGACGCTAATGCGTTTGGCGAACAAACTACCGCCAAGGTGTTTGGGCGAGAACTACATAGCTATTTAATTACCGACGCTATTCGCGATGAGAAGGTACTTAAATTTAAAGTTGACTACAATGATGTATGCCCGCATTTTAAAGCGATTGAATGTGAGCAAAATCTGGAAAAACTCAGTGCCGCCGAAAATAAGCAAGCATTACTGCATCCCAAACGAATTGAACAGATCAGCCAATATATTCTAAACAATTTTAACCAAAAAACGCATCGTTCAAATGGCAGCGGCAAAGGCTTTAATGCCATGTTTGCCGTGAGCAGTGTGGACGCGGCAAAGCTATATTATGAGTCGTTAAAAAAACTGCAACAATCATCCAGTAAACCATTGAAAATTGCTACTATTTTTTCTTTTGCTGCTAATGAGCAACAAGATCCCGCTGGTGCTATTGCTGATGAAAGCTTTGAAACCAATGCATTGAATCAAAGTGCCAAAGAGTTTTTAGCCGCTGCGATTAATGATTATAATCAAATGTTCAAATCCAACTATGATGTCAGCAGCGGGCAATTTCAGAATTATTACCGTGATTTATCTTTGCGCGTAAAAAAACAGGAAATTGATTTATTAATCGTCGTGGGTATGTTTCTGACCGGCTTTGATGCGCCAACCCTCAATACGCTATTTGTCGATAAAAACTTACGTTTTCATGGCTTAATCCAGGCTTTTTCACGCACCAATCGCATCTATGATGACACCAAAACCTGCGGTAATATTGTGGCATTTCGTGATTTAGAACCAGCCACCATTGACGCCATCAAACTATTTGGCCGAAGAAACACTCGGGATGTGGCATTAGAAAGAAGTTATGAGGAACATATGCAGGGTTACACCGATGAGATTTCCGGTGAAATCCATAGCGGATATTTAGCTATTGTGGCTGAGCTACAGCAATGTTTTCCCCATCCGGATCAGATTATTACTGAAAAAGATAAAAAAGCGTTTATTAAATTATTTGGCCAGTATTTACGTGCCGATAATGTATTACAAAATTATGATGAATATATTGCTTTAAAGGCATTGCAACAGCTGGATACAACGGATAAACAGGCGGTTGAACAGTTTAAAGCGCAGTATTATGTTTCAGATGAAGCTTTTGAACGGATGCAAAAGATTAAGATGCCAACAGAAAGAGCAATCCAGAATTACCGTTCAACTTACCATGATATTCGTGACTGGCTGTATAGACAACAAGCCGCTGAAAAACAGGAGCAGCTAACCATTGATTGGGATGATGTGGTTTTTGAGGTGGATTTATTAAAATCGCTAGAAATCAATTTAGATTATATTCTGGAATTAATTTTTGAACAGAACAAGCAAGATAAGAATAAACAAGTCATTGTTGAAGATGCACAGCGCTTAATCCGCTCCAGTTTAGGCTATCGTGCCAAGGAGGAATTGATTATTGAATTTATTCAACATACCGATTTAAATGCTATTGCTGATAAAGCCGGTATGATTGATGTCTTTTACCAGTATGCCCAACAGCAGCAACAGGCTGAGGTTAAGGCATTAATTGGTGATGAAAATTTAAATGAAGCTGCTGCTAAGCGTTATATTGCATCCTCATTAAGGCGTGAATATGCTACTGACAACGGTACGGAGCTGAACGAAATCCTGCCCAAAATGAGCCCGCTTAATCCGCAATATTTACCCAAAAAACAAAAGGTATACCAGAAAATTATTGAGCTGGTTGAGAAGTTTAAAGGCATAGGTGGCGAAATTTAATTGTAAACCATCAGGAAGAGGAGATGAGAATTAACGTTTTATCTTCCTGATAAAAACTGATTAATTCAGGCGTGCTTAATATGCTTTCATGCAATCGTAATGAAATGGTTAATATTCCTTTCTCAGGATAAATGCGCGTGCAACAAGTTAGGTTGTCTGTGTGAATATTTTATATTTGTTTGGCTGGATATTGTTTGATGATTTATGGGCAAGTGGTATAACAAAGCGGCAGTTATTCTTTGGTTATTTCTCTTGCCGGTGTTTGATGATTAAATAGATATTAATTCAGTATTTGGTTGGATGCGGACGATTAAGTGTGCCATATGGCTACGCTAATATGTGCAGTTAAACGGATATAGTCTGTGCTGAGATCCTATGGTTTTCCCGCTGATGGGTGTTATTGCAGGCAACTCAGATTCATTATTTATCAGCCAGTTTTGTGGTAGCCAGTATATTCAGCTAGCCAGTCTGATAGCCAAGATTCTACCCACGAGGCATCTGGCTGAAATACCATTGTTTAATATTGCACGCTTAAATTTATTGTATTCAATGCTTGTAAGCGATGTGGATTTTAATTACTGTAACGTCTGATTTGATTGGCTAATCGGCACTTTGCTTAACAGGTGCTGATAATATTTTATGATAAGAATTGGCGGCGTTTTGTTTGCGTTGTTATAGCTGTGCAGCCGGTTGCTCTGTGCCGGTGCAGCAAGCTGTTTGTTGGAAAAGTTGTCAGGCAGACTATCTGGCTTTATCGTAAGGTAAGAGGCAATATAAGCAATTTAAATGGGATAAAATTAATTGTTAACTGAATTTAATCGCCCATACCATGCATGTAAGCACTGCCAGTATAATTACCGCGTTTTTCTCAAGCCGGCTTCTGGCAAATTTGCAATGAATTATCTGCATAATAACCAATATTAAAGTTAAAATAGTCATTCCAATCGCTGTATTTGCAGAACTATCTTCTGGCAGTTGAACTATCGTCTTATCCATTCCCTGCATCCACTGATATTTATTAGTTGAAGTACCCAATAATATTAATAGCCCTATAATATAAATTATCGGGTATATAAGTTTATTAATGTTTTTCACCTTGGCACCTGCACAAATTTTGGCCAGAATTTAACAATAAAATCGCCATATGATGTATTTTTATTTGTTGTTTTAATGGATAAATTTATACTTCGATT
The DNA here is from genome assembly GCA_024103515.1 of Snodgrassella sp. Classification (GTDB taxonomy): domain Bacteria; phylum Pseudomonadota; class Gammaproteobacteria; order Burkholderiales; family Neisseriaceae; genus Snodgrassella. The sequence continues at coordinate 6,069 of JAGGIK010000011.1, forward strand.
ATAGCGTGCTCCTTTAATTGATAAAAAAGGATGGCTGAGCCATCCTTTTAGTGTGATAAGGTGATTTAAATATCTACCTGCGCATTTAAGGCGTTGTTTTCGATAAATGCGCGCCGTGGTTCAACTTCATCACCCATCAGGGTAACAAAGACATCATCCGCAGCCATCGCGTCTTCGATTCTGACTTTCAGCAGCCGGCGTACAGTGGGATCCATGGTGGTTTCCCATAGCTGTTCGGGATTCATCTCGCCCAGCCCTTTATAACGCTGAATACTTAGCCCTTTCTGGGCGGTAGTCATCAGTAAGTCCAGTGCCTGAGCAAAGCCGGTAACTTTGTTGCTATTGTCACCTTTAACCACTTCAATCGGCGCATCGATGATGCCGCTTAAGGTGGCGGCCGTCTGGCGAATATTCTGGTAGGCACGGCTTTCAGCAAATTTTTGCTCCAGATAGCTAACCATCTGATTACCGTGCAATTGACGGGTGATTTTAATCATTTGCACTTCATCGTCAGCACCGATGCGTTCCAGCCTGATATTGTCATCATTAACCAGTGTGGTTAATGTTTGTACGGCTTTTTCGGCACTGGCTACGGTGCTTAAATCCAGATTCTCATTCCAGTATAGCAGGGCATTCAGTACGGCACTGTCAATGATGCGACTTTCACGCATAATTATGTTTTGTGTCAGAATATATTGTTTGGCAATTTCGGCCAAGGCATTACCCTCAAGGGTGTTGTCGCCAATAATTAGCCGTATCTTGTCCAGTGCCAGACTGAGCAGGAATTGGTCTTTTTCAAATTCGTCTTTGAGGTAGCGCTCTTGTTTGCCGTGTTTGGCCTTGTAAAGCGGGGGCTGGGCTATATAAACATAACCGCGTTCTACTAGCTCAGGCATTTGCCGGTAGAAGAATGTCAGCAGCAGGGTACGGATATGCGCGCCGTCTACGTCGGCATCGGTCATGATGATAATGCGATGGTAACGCAGTTTTTCAGGGTTGAATTCTTCTTTACCGATGCCTGCACCCAGTGCGGTGATTAAGGTGGCTACTTCCTGACTGGCCAGCATTTTTTCAAAGCGAGCCTTTTCTACATTCAGAATTTTACCTTTCAGCGGTAAGATGGCCTGAAATTTACGGTCACGCCCTTGTTTGGCGGAACCACCGGCTGAATCCCCTTCGACCAGATACAGTTCTGATAAAGCAGGGTCTTTTTCCTGACAGTCTGCCAGTTTGCCCGGCAGCCCCAAGCCATCCATCACTCCTTTACGCCGAGTAATTTCACGTGCTTTACGTGCCGCTTCACGCGCCCGTGCCGCATCGACAATTTTACCGGTAATGATTTTGGCTTCAGTTGGATTTTCTTCCAGAAATTCAGACAGGGCTTTGCTTAATACTTCGTTAACCACCGGGCCGATTTCGCCGGAAACCAGTTTGTCTTTGGTTTGAGATGAGAATTTGGGATCGGGCAGTTTAACGGATAATACGCAGGTTAATCCTTCGCGCATGTCATCGCCATTGGTGTCTACTTTGGCTTTTTTGGCTACTTCGTTCGCTTCAATGTAGTTGTTGATGGTACGGGTCATCACTTGACGTAAGGCAGTCAGATGGGAACCACCATCACGTTGGGGAATATTGTTGGTGAAACACTGTACATTTTCCTGATAGCTGTCGTTCCATTGCATGGCACATTCGACGCTCATGCCATCTTTTTCACCGGCAGCATAGAAAACTTTTTCATGTAAAGCTGTTTTGTTGCGGCTCATGTATTGTACGAAGCCGGCAATACCACCACTAAAGGCAAAGTTTTCATGCTTGCCATCGCGCTTGTCGAAAAGCTCGATGCTCACGCCATTGTTCAGAAAGGACAGTTCGCGGATGCGCTTGGCCAGAGTCTCGAAGTGGTAATCGATATTGCCGAAGGTATCGGTACTGGCTAAGAACTGTACTCGTGTGCCCTGTTTGTCGGTATCGCCTACTACAACGAGCGGAGCCACAACATCACCACGGCGGAATTCAACAAAGTGTTCTTTATTATTGCGATAGATGGTCAGGCGCAGCCAGTCAGACAGGGCATTAACTACAGAAACGCCTACACCATGCAAGCCGCCGGAAATTTTGTAACTGTTGTTATCAAATTTACCGCCAGCATGCAGAATGGTCATAATCACTTCAGCGGCAGAACGGTGTTCTTCCGGGTGCATATCGGTGGGAATACCGCGACCATTATCTTCGATGGTAATGGAGTTATCAGCATTCACGGCTACGGTGATGTGATCACAATAACCACCCAGTGCTTCGTCAATGGCATTATCCAGAACTTCAAATACCATGTGATGCAGGCCAGTACCATCTTGGGTATCGCCAATATACATGCCGGGACGTTTGCGCACGGCATCTAAACCTTTTAGTACTTTGATGCTGTCGGCACCGTAATCTTCAGAGCTGTGATCTGTCATAAGAATTCTTTACTAATCTGAAAAGCTGGTCATTCTGATGTGGTGAGACTACCAGTTAGTTCTGCATCTAAATTTGCGATGATAACTGGCCAAACACGATAGACCAAAGGATATATTATAGCAGAAAACAGAATTTATTTCAGATAATATATCTATTTAACATGATGTTTTACTTGCTGTTTATTTAGCCTGTTAGATTCTGCATAAAATTAAACTGCCGTAAGTCTGACGATGATTATTGATATCATGAGAAGGACTTAGGGCAGTTTTTGGTAACTCAAATGACAATTAAATACGCATTGGCATGACGATATATTTAAAGTTTGGGTTGTTGGGGATGGTAAATAAGGTTGAGCGATTGGCATCACCAAAGGCCAGTTGTAAATCATCGGCATGCACGTTGCGCAATACGTCCATCAGGTAGTTGATGTTAAAACCCACTTCCAGTGTGTCACCCTGATAGGCAATTTCCAGTTCTTCGCGCGCTTCTTCTTGCTCGTTATTGTTGCAGGTTACGCTCAGCAGACCGGGCTGGATTTGCAGACGGGCACCGCGGAACTTTTCATTGGCCAGAATGGCTGCGCGTTCCAGTGCGCCCAGCAGCTCAGTACGATTGGCCAGAAAGATTTTATTGTTATCAAGTGGAATCACACGGTTGTAATCTGGGAATTTTCCATCCACGACCTTAGATACAATAATGGTGTCATTGCAGCGAAAGCGAACTTGATTGTTGAGTAATTCAATGGTGATTGGTTGCTCTGGAAACATCAGTAATTTCAAAAGTTCTAATACGGTTTTACGCGGCAGAATCACTTCTGCCTTGGGTAAGTCTGCATCGAGATCGCAGGCAGCATAGGCCAGACGATGTCCATCGGTGGCTACCAGACGCAGCTGATTGCCTTCAGTCTGCATCAGCAATCCGTTCAAATAATAACGTATGTCCTGTATTGCCATGCTGTACTGTACCTGAGACAGCATTTCACGGAAAACTTCCTGTGAGAGGGTAAATATTGCATCGACATTCTGTTCTACATTCATCAATGGAAAATCTTCGGCCGGAAGTGTCTGTAAATTGAACCGGCTTTTACCTGCTTTCAAAACCAGCCGATTATTGCTCCAGTCTAATGAGACGATCGAACCAGCAGGTAAGGCACGTAGAATGTCTTGAAGTTTTTTGGCATTGGTGGTCACGCGAAAATCTTCAGCCTCACTTTGTGGGCCAATGGTATCAATCTGAATTTCCAGATCTGTAGCCAGAAATTTTGTTTCCCCCTGGTGGCTTTCCAATAAGACATTAGACAAAATAGGCAGGGTATGGCGACGTTCAACAATACCGGTTACGGCTTGCAGCGGTTTAAGCAAACTATCGCGCTCTGCTTGTAATATCAGCATACTCTATATCCTTGATCCTTGTTTAATCTCGTAAAATCATCATTAAGGTTTCATACGCTTTAGCCGTTTCGGCATCGTCTTTGCGTAGCTTGGTAATACTTTTTACTGCATGCATTACGGTGGTGTGGTCGCGACCACCAAATCCGCTGCCAATAGCCGGTAGGCTGAGCTGGGTCAATTCTTTAGCCAGCGTCATGGCCATCTGCCGCGGACGAGCTAGATTGCGGGTACGTTTTTTGCCCACCATGTCACTGATGGTAATACCGTAGAATTTAGACACAGTATTCTGGATATGTTCCAATGTCATTGGTTTGTGATTGACGGCCAGAATATCCTGTAATGCCTCTGTGGCTAAGCCCACATCAATCGGACGGTTGGCAAAGCGACTTTGAGCGACTACGCGCTTGAATGCCCCTTCCAGTTCACGCACATTACTGCGAATATGTTTGGCAATAAAGAAAGCTGCCTCGTCTTCAAGCTGAACCTGTGCCAGCTCGGCTTTTTTCTGTAGAATGGCCACACGCATTTCCAGTTCTGGCGGTTCGAGTTCCAGACTCAGCCCCCAGGAAAAACGTGATTTCAGACGGTCATCCATGCCATCAATATGTGATGGAAGAGTATCACAGGTAAGAATTACCTGTTTTTTTTCGTCAATTAAATGATTATAGACGTAAAAAAACTCTTCCATGGTGCGGTCTTTGCCGGCAATAAACTGCACATCATCCATAATCAGCAGATCAACTTGCTGATATTGCAGACGCATGGCGTCAAAGGATTTGGCGTGAAAAGCATTCATAATGCCGCGAATAAATTCATCAGCATGGATATAGCGGATTTTGACTTTGGGGTTGGTGGCAAACAGCTGGTTGCCAATGGCTTGTACCAGATGGGTTTTACCTAAGCCGGTGCTACCATAAACGAAAAAAGGGTTATACATACTGTTTCCCGGATTTTCCGCGATTGATAAAGCAGCTGCATGCGCCAGACGATTACCTTTACCTTGCACTAAGGTGGCAAAGGTATGTTCTGGATTCAAATTGGTATCGGTATAACGGTTCTTTTTAGCCTGTTCACTTGCACTGTCATGGCTAGTAGAAGCGGAATTGGCTAAATGATCGGTTTTATCTGCTTTATGCGCTTTGGGTTTGATGATTATGTCATCATGATGGGTTGCGCTGGTATCAGATTTCTGCTGAGTATTACGTAGCCGTTTGGCAATGATATCCTGCGCAGATACGGTACTTTTCAGTTCGGCTGTTTGCTTCGGTGTTGTTGTCGTGGAGGATTCTATTTCAATTGAGTTTTCGGCGGGCTGTTTCACTGGCTCGGCTTTGGCCGGCTGACTAGTAGCTGCTGCAGAAGCCTGGAGTAATTGTCCTTGTCCAATTTTCAGTACCAATGGACTAGTATTGTCAATATTTGTAGCCCGACGAGCATCTTCAATGGCCGACCAAAATCGGTCTCGAACATGATTAAATGTAAAGGTGTTGCGTGCGAATATTACCCATTTGCCATTTTCTTCACCTACAGTTAAAGGAGCAATCCACATCTGGTATTGCTGAGCAGGTAAATTTTGTTGTAGATGTAACAGGCACTGTGGCCAAAACTCGGTGAGGGTCATGCTTCTGGCTTAATTTGGGTTGAATCGAAGATTTAGGGCAAAATACATATATCATATAAAGTGTATTATACTAATTATACGCACAAATCAAAATACTGACCACGCTTTGTCATTATGTAAAGACAGTTTTGCCAAGTTGGGCATTAATCTATACACATTGACAAAGTGCTGTTCTTGTTGTGTAATGCTACGTTTTATTTAGAGTTAATTCGGGAATAAATTATGAAACGCACTTATCAACCATCCGTTACCCGTCGCAAACGCACTCATGGTTTTCTGGTTCGTAGCAAAACACGTGGTGGTCGTGCTGTATTGGCCGCTCGTCGCGCCAAAGGCCGTAAACGCTTGGCTGTGTAAGCTTTAATAATGGAATTTCATTTTGGCAAAAAGTATCGCCTATTGAAAACGGATGAATTTTCATCCGTTTTTGCGTTACGCTGCCAAAAAAGCCGAGGCTGTTTACAGATATTTCAAGCACGTAATACACTGGGTTTCCCTCGTTTGGGGCTGATTGTAGCTAAAAAAGTAGCTAAGCGAGCCAACAGACGCAATTATATGAAACGGGTACTACGAGAGTGGTTTCGGCAACATAAGCATGAAATGCTTGCGGTGGATGTTATCATTCGTGTTCGCCAACCTTTCACACGCACGGATTACCGTGTTGTCGTCAACAATTTACAACAGCTACTGCTAGCAGCCGGTGCACATAAAACATCGCAATGAAATTTTTATTGCTTGGGTTGATTCGTGTCTATCAATATGCAATCAGCCCGCTTTTGCCGCCAAGCTGTCGCTTTCGTCCGACCTGTTCACAATATGCAGTGATGGCCTTGCAAAAATACGGCGTGGTGAAAGGCGGCTGGCTGATTTTAAAACGTATCAGTCGTTGTCACCCATGGGGTGGTTGCGGTGATGATCCTCTTCCTTAGCAATTAAATACGGAAAAGACTATGGATTTTAAACGATTATTGATATTTATTGTGCTGACAATGGCTATTTTGTTAGGCTGGGAAAAAATGTATCCAAAGCCTAAGCAAGAGGCTACAGTACAACAGACATCATCGGCCGCAACAAATACTTCTACTCAGGCCAGCAGCGCTACTGACGTTGCACTGAGTAAAACTGATCCGATTACCGTTGATACTGACACAGTTAAAGCGATTATTGATGAAAAAACCGGAGATTTGCGTCATTTGGTATTAAATCAGTACAAAGCCACCACAGATGCCAGCAAACCATTTGTTTTACTCGATAATGGCCAGAACGGTCATCAATATATAGCTCAGTCGGTATTATTAAACCGGCAGGGTGATTATCTGTTTAAGGATTTGACATTTAGCGCACCGCAAAAACATTACACGCTCAGTGGCGATAAATTAGAAGTGCGTCTGACTGCAACCGAACAGAATGGTATAAAAGTTACCAAGATTTACACCTTTACTAAAGGCAGTTATCTGATTAATTTGCGGTATGAAATTGCTAACCACAGTACTCAGCCATTGCTGCTGGATGTGGCCTATCGCGTGTTGCGTGATGGCAAAGAACCTGAAGGTACCGGTTATTTTGACCACACATTTACTGGTCCGGCTTTGTATACCCCAACTGGTAAATTTGAAAAAATCGCCTTTTCTGATCTGGACAACGATTATTCTTCTGGTCGCGATAAAGCTGACTATGAACGCAAAACCAATACCGGCTGGATTGGCATGATGCAACATTATTTCATGACCACTTGGATTTTGCAGCCAAAAGACGGTGAGAGTGTGTGTGCTGGCACAGATTGTCAGATTGATATCCGCAAACGCAGTGATGGTCTTTATTCAGCTGGTGTGAGAATACCTGTTAAAGATATTCCTGCAAATTCTACTGGTAGCTTCGGAATTTCCTTGTATTCTGGCCCTCAAATTTATTCAGTTATTACCAGGGTGGCTGATAATCTGCAAATGATCAAGGATTACGGTAAAGTTTCATTGTTCTCATCACCTTTATTCTGGCTGCTGAATTGGTGGCATAATCTGGTTAAAAACTGGGGCTGGGCAATCATTTTGCTGACATTGACAGTAAAAGCCATACTATTCCCGTTAACCAATGCTTCTTATAAGTCTATGGCTAAAATGCGTGCTGTGGCGCCACGCTTACAGGCGTTAAAGGATCAGTACGGTAATGACCGCATGCGCCTGCAACAGGAAATGATGAACATTTACAAAAAGGAAAAAATCAATCCGGTAGGTGGTTGTTTGCCGATGTTGCTGCAGTTTCCCGTGTTTATCGGTCTATACTGGGCATTATTTGCATCGGTAGAGTTACGTGGAGCACCATGGATAGGCTGGATTACCGATTTAGGCCGTCAGGATCCTTATTATATTCTGCCGGTTCTGATGGCGCTGACTATGTATCTGCAAACCTTTATGAATCCGCCACCCACAGATCCAATGCAAGCTAAAATGATGAAAGTCATGCCGATTGTGTTTTCAGTGATGTTCTTCTTCTTTCCCGCAGGTCTGGTTCTGTATTGGTTGACTAATAATATCCTAACTCTGGTACAGCAGTGGTTTATCAATAAACGTATCGAACATCGTGCAAAAATGCACCGTTCACTGGATATTTGATCGGAATAGTCCAAAAAAGCACTTCAAATGAAGTGCTTTTTTATTTTGCCATGACATTATTTCATTCTGCTCAACAATGGAGAAATTAGCTATAGCTAGTCAGAAATCATATTTTAATCAATTGCTAAAGTATTCGGTACATTCATAATTGGGTGAATATATCCGATAGATAAGACTATATTGATTTATCCAGAATGTAGAAGTAAAACAGCATGCTTGATATTTAAACGTGTACACACTGATTTCAATATTAATTCATCGTAGCATTTTCTTAAGCATGCTTGGCACAACGTAGTGTATTGAATTGATTATATAATGAGTATACAGATAATAATTGGCTTGAATATTTGATTTTATCCCTATAACACATATTAATTATCAGCCTAAACATTCATTGATAATGGAGAACCTATAAAAATGATGTATTGACTAAACTTTGAATTAAGCCATTTCCAAAAAAATCAACACAAATGGAAAAAATTAAAAGAAATACCGTAGAGCCGGCCAAAGTACAAAATACAAAAGGATTCAGGTAAATTTACCGGGTTGATGAAAAAATGAGAGATTGTAACTGCATTAGACTGAGCAGTAGCTGAACATTTAGACCATAAAAAACATCAAAACCAAGTAGTCATCCACATAACCATTATAGTCAAAAGGCCGTTTTTGGTGGCGATAACGTGTTAGTACTGGCTAAAACTTAAAATAGAGAAGGTTACTTTGAATCACAGTGAATTAAAGAGTAGCAAAGCCAACCTCATCCTATATTTTATCTATTTATTCGTTAAAGGTAACGGTTAACTCCGTCATCAAACTCTTTAATAAATCGCCCCATTGCACATTCGTAACTACTCCCTAAAATAGTATAACCTAAAAGTAGCAAATTCTCTTTAATTAACCCCCAGAGGATTTAAACGTCAAATCAATAACACCATAGCAATTCGTAGCTATTTTATAAGAAGCTGAAGTTGGTATGTTCAATAAAAATTTGCGGTATATATGGCATGGGGAATTCAACTTTCTATCAATGATGTGATCAATACGATGGTATGGAAACCTCGGATAATAAACGCTTAAAGTAACTAAAAGCTGAAAACCGCAAGCTTAAACAAATGTTTATTGAGCTGAGTTTAAAAGCTTAGCTTCAGGAGCAATCGTAAATAAATTTTAGTATCCACTCAGGCAGGTAAAGCTTGGGCTATGCAACCGCAAGAAAGATCTTTTGCTACAATTACCATTGGGCTGCGCTATCGTTGGCTTAAGCCGCTGTGCTGACGATGATCAAGCTAAGTTAGCGGATGATGCAGTGATGATGGCGGTACTCAGTGTGTTACGGACAAGCATTGACGCTGGGACTAGCCCAAGTGTTTTAAACGCATCAGCAAGCTCGACTATAAATACGACCATAAACGGGCTTAACGGCTATATTTTTGTGAAACATTTTGTATCATTGGTATTTCGTTGAGTGCAGAATGACTTTTGCATTCAAATAGCAATAAAATGTGGAGTAGCACAATTAATTAATGCATTTTTATCTTACTTCTTTGACCTTCATTTGATTATGTATATTTACAAAAGCTTTTAACTCTCATATTTCAATCCAAATTTATATGCATAAACAAAGCCAGCCTGATAAAGCTGGCTTTAATCTAATTTATGCTGAAAAATAAGCGATTAAAATTTTTGATGGCCCCTTATTTTAAAATATTCATGATTTTTGAATTAATTCAATTTTATATCCGTCAGGATCTTCAATAAAAGCGATCACTGTTGTACCATGCTGCATCGGACCCGCTTCACGGATAACCTTTTGTCCTTTAGCTCGAACAGCATCACAGGCTGCATAAATATCATCCACTTCAATGGCTATATGCCCATAGGCATTGCCCAGATCATAGTTGTGCTTATCCCAGTTATAGGTCAGTTCCAATACAGTATGATCTGCTTCTTCGCCATAACCGACAAAGGCCAGAGTAAAACGACCGCTAGGAAAATCTTCACGACGTAATAATTTCATGCCCACTACATCCTGATAAAAAGCCAGCGATTTATCCAGATCAGTGACACGCAGCATAGTATGTAATATTCTCATGGAGTATTCCTTCAATTTTTATTTATGCTAAAGGATAACATACAACATTCTACAAAAACGAGCTCGATACGATGCGATTCCATTCCCAATAATTATTTAATTTTTATTTCAAAATACTGATGTGAGCAGAAAAATCATTACTAAAGTTAATCATGCTGATCTCAAACATCTATTAAACTTTTCACCACTCACCTAAATTGTTAAATTCGACTTATGCCGACACTATTCACCAAATCACTTATAAATAATAATCTATTACCAATTAACAATTTAAACATCAATCAAAGATTAGCGATATAATCAAAAGAGAACTACAGATGTCCTCATCACCTAAAATTGAAACTATCCCAAACTTAGTACAAGACTCAAGTAGAAAATAATACTGCTTGTTTTAGGATTCGATATTCAATCGGCGTCATATTATTTAATGCTTGATGAGCTCTTTAGGGGTAATAAATGCTTAGCCATTCTTCGGCTATTTTCATTTCTTACCCCAGATTATTAAATAGGTATCAATCCAGTACTTTGGTGCGATAAATACAATTAAATCATTCAATATACTCGTTTTGCTATCGGCAACTAGGTTGAATATCATTTGGGGTGATACCATGTGATTTTGCTCAATAAGTGAACGTATTTGCGGTAAATTCCGTTCCATTATCCACGCGTATTTTGAGAGGATAAGCATGATATTCGGCCAGGTTATCCAGATAACGGCTCATCCTGCTAGCCGGCAAACTGACCGCCATATCAATGCCTAACGCTTCACGATTAAAGTCATCGATGACTGGAATGGCAACACCTATTCAAACAACAAAATTAAGAGGTAGCCGTTTGTTAAATTCCACCTCAGACAAATAGCCCAACGACGAAAGGTCAGAATTTCAAGGAATTTGATAATCAATTGCTAGATAAGTGTATTAATACATTTAATATACAGCGTTCACTCAGTAAAAAGGGATGTCCGTATGACAATGCAGTGGCAGAAGCAACATTTAACAGCATGAAAACTGGATTGGTTAAAGGGGAAAATTCATGACAACTGGATAATTAGAACAAGCCTTTGCGGCTTATGCTTATTGGTACAATCATAAACGGTTACATTCGTCGTTAGGCTATTTGCCTGAGGTAGAATTTAACAAACGGCTACCTCTTAATTTTGTTGTTTGAATAGGTGTTGCCTTTCCAGAGTCGATTGAGTATATAATTTGGTGACAGAACCAATTGTTATTTTAAATGGCAAATATACAATAATTAGGATGGGATCAATATTTAATAATTTAATATAAATAATAAAAAGTTAATATTAAACTATTATTAGTAATTTTTTATTGTATAATAGAGATAATTTTAATTAAATATTTTAAATAGAATATGATTAAAAAGAAAAAGTTGGTCTTATATACTTTATCTCTATATTTTACATCTTTGGTTTGTCTATTATTTGGTTTAGGTTATACGGAAAATTGGGATAATAAAAATATTATCACTGGAATAATTTTTTTCTGTTGTTATTTAACAGGTGCAGCAAATAGATATACATTAATTTTTTTATTAATATCTTTCTCAATTTTATCGCTGTATTTTCCTAGTGGTTTAATTTATGGTAAGCCAACTGTTGAAGTGTTGAATCCTTTGCTACAAACCAATAAGTTTGAGGTAATAGGCTATCTTTTGGCTTTAAGGTATTATTTATTAATACCAATCCTTTTTATAGGTATTCAATACTTGATATATCATATAACTAAAAATACTCAAGGTAAAAAATCAATAACTACAATTATATTATTTTGTATTTTTTATATTCTGAGTTTATTTGGGATGTCGTTTGCTAATCAAAATATAAATGAGGAAGCTCCGCTAAAAAATATAATATTGGCTTTCAAAACAATACAGAAACAAAAAGCAGAGATAAAAAAATATATTGGAGATGATAAAAATATTCAAATAAATTTAATTGATAATCATGATGATACAGAAGTTAGAGTAGTCATTATTGGTGAATCTGTGAGAAAAGATTATTTATCCGTTTATGGCTATCCTTTAAACACTACTCCATACCTTAAAACCGCAAAAGGAATATTCATTGATGGATTAATAGCAGCCGCTTCCAACACTCAATTATCTTTGAGCAGAACTTTATTCAAAACTATGCCCAACGAAAATAGAATAGATTGGGGTATCAATTTTGTTTCTTTGGCTAATAAAGCAGGATATGAGACCTATTGGATAAGTAATCAAGGTATTTCAGAATATGGTGATGATATATTCTACGCATTGGCACACTCAACTAATCAGGCTCATTTTTTTAAGAAAGGAAACTATTTATCTAGTGCTACAGATGACGAAAAAATTTTACCTATTTTAACAAAAGTTGTTCACAGTAATATTAAAAATAAGGTGATTTTTATTCATATGATGGGCTCGCATGAACCCGTGTGTTATAGATTAGGCAAATTTCAGTCTAGTTTTCAAATTCACAACGAAGCAGACTGTTATGCAGCAACAATTGAAAAACTAGATCTATTTGTAAAAAAAATAACCGATATTCTTAAGAATAAAAAATATAAATTAATGTACTTTTCTGATCATGGTTTGTCTGTGGAAAAAAAGCGAATAATCCATTCTGCAGATATATATGAAGTATATCAGGTGCCTTTGTTTTATTTAGATTCAGAAGCAAGGGAACATATTCTGTTAAAGAAAAAAATCAGTAGTATGAATCTAATAGATTTGTATTCAAATTTTATTAATATAAGAACAAATTTTACCAATAAAAAATATAGTTTTTATTCGATTGCAGAATTGGAAGATAACCTTGATCCTCTGGTTTATTGGAAAAATTATAAGCATCTTTCAAGCATAAAAAATAAACAACCTCCAATTACTGATATTAATGTTTCTAGAAAGAAAAGCGTTAAGGAATAAGAAAATTGTACATACCCCATAGTTAGCACAAAACTGATGTAAAAATTATACAGCTTGTTTGAGTGTTTAATATTCAATCAGCATCATTTTATTTAGTGCTTTATGGGTTTTTCGGTATTATAATTATTAGCCACTTTTCAGTTACTTTTCTTGCTTGTTCCAAGATTAGTAAACAGATACAAATCCAATTTTCTGCTCTATATGCAAGGTTAAATCGTTTGAGATAGCTATGTTAATCTGGATGTCTGGTTGAATATAGTCTATGGTTGTCTCATGTGATTTTGCCTTGTTAGTGAACTTATTCTCAGTAAGTTCCGGTTCATTGTCTACACGCATTTTTAGTGGGTAATCACAACATGGAAACTTAAATAAAATATAATATGGCACAAATTTTGCTTAAATAATATAAATCTTTTGTTAGGGATTGTGATAGGGCTGTATTTACAGCATGGTTGATATAGCAATATTGATGGTTGTGTTAAATATATATAAAATAAGTATGTTTTTTTTGATTGTACAGTTTGGGGAAATTTGTGAATAAGTCATGCCATCCTCTTATAGTGGATTTAGATGGAACATTAATTCTGACTGATTCATTACATGAAACGTTAATAGTCTTAATTAAAACCCAACCTTTTGCAATATTTAAATTGCTAAAAGCTTATTTGCAAGGTAAAGCAGCATTTAAAAAGTATGTTTATGAACAAGTAGGCTATGATGTAGAACAAATGCCTTATCGACATGAACTTGTGGAATATATCAAGCAGGAAAGAGAGCATGGAAGGAAAGTTTTTCTGGCAACAGCCGCCTATAAAGGGATAGCTGTAAAAACAGCTGAATATCTGCAATGCTTTGATGGCGTTATTGCAACTGATAATAAACATAATTTGAAAGGAATTCATAAGCTTAAAGCTATTCAGCAGAATTTTGGCCAAGATTTTATTTATGCGGGTGATAGTAGTGCTGATCTGGTAATTTGGCAGAATTCATGTGGTGCTATTGTAGTAGGAAACAAGGTGAAAAAATTAGCTCAAAAGTTAGAGCAATCTAATATACCTGTTGTAAAACAATGGGATAATTCAGCATTCAGTTTGGTCGTCTGGATGAAAGCTATACGCCTGCATCAGTGGTTAAAAAACATTCTGCTATTTGTTCCTTTACTAATAGCATTCCAATTTTATGATTTTCCGAACCTTTTTTTAACATTTATTGCTTTTATTTCTTTTTCTTTAGGTGCATCTGCGACCTATATTCTTAATGATTTATGGGATTTGCAAAATGATCGTGCTCATAACAACAAAAAATTTCGACCTTTTGCAGCGGGAAAGTTATCTATTGCACAGGGTATAACAGCGAGTTCATTGCTATTAATGAGCGCTTGTTTGATTGCTATTTATGTTTCTTGGTTTTTTCTAGGCATATTCTTATTATATTTATTAATCACGACTTTATATAGCTTTAGATTAAAGCAAGTTATATTAATGGATATTATTGTTTTGTCCGTATTGTATACCATTAGAATTATAGCTGGAGGTATTGTTACGAGTATCAGTCTGAGTTATTCACTTCTGGCTTTTTCTGTGCTGATTTTTTTAAGTTTAGCCACTGTTAAACGTTGTGCAGAATTAGTAGCAATGCCTGATGAGGTAATAACCATAACAGGAAGAGGGTATATTAAATCTGATTTGGATGTTCTCTGGCCTTTAGGTGTTAGCACTTATATTGGCGCTATAATTGTATTTGGTCTTTATATCAATGCTCCCGATACGATTATTCATTATAGCAAACCAGCATTATTATGGATTGTACAGCTTTTCTTGATTTATTTAATAGGCAATTTATGGATGGTGACTAGACGCGGTCTGATGCATGATGACCCAATTATTTATTTTATTCAGGATAAAAAAAGCTTGATTATATTGGCGTTGATTACTTTTGTTATATCAATAGCCCGTTTTTTATAAATGTGAGTTAAAGGAATTACAGTGAATATAATAACTTATTTGCTGGCAGTTACTAGTGTTACTTTAAATGCTTTTGCTCAAATAGCATTACGCAAAACCATGCAGTCCATTGGAGCAATGCCGCAGGGGATATATGATTGCTTGCATTTCGGTGGTCAATTACTTATTAATATTTGGTTTTTGACCGGTATGAGTTTATATGCAGTAAGCATTGGCTTGTGGATGGCTGTACTAGGTAAGGTAGAGGTAAGTCTAGCTTATCCTTTGTTGTCTATTGGTTATATTATTACGGCTTTTATTGGCTATTTTTTCTTACATGAAAATGTTAATTTAATGCGTATTATTGGCTTGGCTACTATTTGTGTAGGAATAATAATTATTTCTAGGAGTGTATAAATTGCGCCATATTATTACTGGAGGAAGTGGCTTTACCGGTCAGATACTTGCTCGAAAATTATTGGAAGCTGGTAATGAAGTTGTTAATTTTGATCTGAAAAATTATACGGATAAGGAATTAGATAAGAAAAGTCAATATGTTTATGGTGATATTCGGTCAAGAGAAGATATCAAAAAATTAAACCTGCGTGCTGATGATGTGGTCTACCATTTAGCTGCGCGACAATTTGCCGATGCTGTTCCAAAACGTAATCGTGATGATTGGTTTTTTGAAGTGAATGTCAATGGTACCCGCAATATTTTGCAGGAAATGGTAGAAAATGACGTTACTCGAATGGTTTTCTTCTCAACTGATATGACTTACGGCATGGCTAGTACTTGCCCAGTTAGCACTGATCATCCGCAAAATCCTTTGGGACCATATGGTCGTAGTAAGGTTGAGGCAGAAAAATTAATTCGAGGTTATCAGGATCTAAACGCGACAATATTTCGTCCGCGATTAATTACTGGAGCCGGACGTTTAGGTGTCTTAGGTAAGTTATTTCGTCTTATCGCTTTAAATTTACCTGTTCCGATGATAGGTAATGGCATGAATCACTATCAGATGGTCAGTGTAGAAGATTGTGTTTCTGCAGCAATGCTTGCTTGGCAAAAAGATTTTCCTCGTGAAACCTATAATTTAGGATCTTTTCAACCGCCCACGACTAAAGAACTATTGCAAGCCGTAATCAAGCATGGTTGTTCTAAATCTTTTGTTGTGCCTGTTCCTTCTGGTTTGATTAAACCAGTTTTGTCTGGGTTAGATAAAATCGGTTTAACACTACTTTATCCTGAGCAGTTTGCGATTGCAGATCAGAATATTTTGCTGGACTGTAATAAAACTATTCAAGAACTTGGCTGGGCACCTTCATGTTCGGATATCGATGCAATGTGTGCGGCTTACGATAATTTTATGAATATTAAGAAAAACCCATGAATCAGCGAACAATATCTTCCTCTCAAGCAATTTTATTTTCTGTATTATCTGCTCTTACTATTGTAGTTATATGTTGCCTATTTCATAACAATTTTTTTTGTGTTGATGATAGTGAATATGAAATGCTCGGTTTTCTAAGACAAATCGGTCATATATGGATCAATGGTTCAATTCCTTTCATTGTGGACTCAATGTATTTGGGTGGCAACGAAATGATTGATTTGGGCAAAGGAATATTTTTACCACAAAATATTTTGGTTTCTCTGATTGCTTCTAAATTTAATTATATTCAGTTACCAGGGATAATATTAGCTTTTATCAATTTAGTTCTGGTTTGTCTGTCTGCTTTGTCAATAGCAAAGACCTTTAAGCTGCGCAACTCTTACGCCTATGCATTTGCAAGTTTAGCAACAATTCAGCCTATTTTTCTATATTACTATCTTGGTGCATGGTGGAATGCCGGTAATGGACAAGCATGGGCAATGGTGAGTATTGCTACTTTTCTGTTACTAAAAAGTAATTATAATGTAAAAAATATTATTATAAATTTTGTATCGGTAGTTTTTTTAATGTCTGCAGGTTGGCCTCATGGGATAATTGGGTATGCAGCTTTCGTTTTGGTCACACAATTTTTTGAATTAACGTATCAACGTAATTGGAAAAAGAATATATTTTTAATTGTACCAAGTTTATTGGCTTTTATTTTTTCTTTGCCAATTTATTCAGAATACATTTATTCACATGATTTAATTAATCGTATTAGTGGTTTTTACAGTGATCAAAGAAGATTGACGCCTTCTTGGTCAAGTATTGTTTTAGGATTTTTTCCGGCTTCTTATGATTTCATGAATACTTCGGGATATAAAATGATTTACTTCCCGATTGGGTTTTCGACTCTATTTATTCCTTTGGCGCTATGTTATCGTAAAATAAACTTATTGTGGCAAAAAGATGCCAATCTTAAATGGCTAGTGATGTTAATTTTTGGCTTTTTCATGTTAACTCAAATGCCAGGACAATTTGGGCCTTTACGCTGGCCTTTTCGTTTTTTACCATTTATTTGTTTATTTATCAGTCTGACAGTATTTTATATTTTAGAAAATGCTCCTACTATCATTATGAAAGGTGTAGTGCTAAGTAGGACAGCTTATATAAGTTTATATATTTTTTTAGCCGGCCTATTATTTTTAATACCGTTATATATGGGATTTGATATATTCGGATTAACATTAATATTACTTCTATTATTATTTTTGATTGAAAGGGAGTTATTTGATCTAAAGAAAAGTGTGCTAGCCAATTTTAATAAAAATTATTTTATAATTATAATATGCACTTTTTGTTTGGTTTCTTTTAATTCATTGGGTACACATCCAATATATTTATTATTACAAATATTCTCTGTGTTACTGCTTTTAATTTGTCCGGTGGTGATTAATCGAAAGAGCCAATTTGGATTGAGTTTGTTGAATTTTGTCACATTAGTAATAATGTTAAATGGTATGCCCACTATCGGTGGTCTATATGGGTATGAAATTAAATTATCAGACAGTATTCAGCGTCCAAATAATATTAATCTGCAAGGTTATGTTCTTTCTTTACCTATGAATCTCATATTAACTGAATCTAAGCAATTAAGTGATGCATTTTCTGCTCAGTTTGGTATCTATGATATTAAATCTGTAAATGGATATTCTCCTGTTGGTAATAAAAGGTTGGAAGCCATACTGCCTGTTCATAAAAGTGCTCATGGTGTGTTTTCTTCAAATGAAACTTTAAAAAATATTTTGAGTAAAGGCGATAATTTCGATGTTTGTCAGGCAATTCTAATGCGTATTAGTACTGTCATTGTCAATAAGGTTGATTATGACAAATTTAAAGATAATTTTAGTCGATGTGGTTATACTCAGGTACAGGTAGCTGATTATCGTCAAAATTTGTATGTTTCTTTACCCTTGTCACAGACAAACGGTTGGGAAAATAATTTACCTTCTGCTTTTCCTGCTATAAAAGGTATAGATGTTGTTTCACATAAGAATAATGTCGATCTGATTAATATTCCTGCTCATAATGAAGCGTTAACTTTAATTTTTCCACGCTTGTGGTGGTATGGTTATACTGCAAAAATCAATGGCCAATCATTGCCCGTTACTTCTGATAAATCTGGATTGTTGGTACAGGTAAATGTGCCACCTTCAGCAACAGGGATTTTGAAATTAAGTTATTTTCCTGTTACTTGGCGCTATGTGTGGTTTTTACCTTTACTAGCACTAGCAGGTCTGGGCGTTTTGGTATTCCGCTATAGAGTAAAAAAGTAAAATTAATATAGAAATTTGTCAATATATTAATGTTTTTGGTCTTTAATGTTTATCTGCTGAAACTCTTAATGCACTTTAATTTTTGATTAAGGTGCATTTTTTATTGTGATTTTTTTATAGAAAATTTTATTTTTAAATATATAAAGTGTGAATACTCCATAGTCAGCACAAATCTGATGTAGAAAATCATGTTGCTTGTTTTAGGGTTTTATACTCAATCGGCGTCATATTATTTAGTGCTTGATGAGGTCTTTCGGTGTTATAAACTGTTAGCCATTCTTCGGTTATTTTTATTTCTTACCTAGGTTATTAAGGTTATTAAATAGATAAAGATCCAGTATTTCTGTGCGATAGCTACGATTAAGTCGTTCAATATACTCGTTTTGCTATGGCCTGCCTGGTTGAATATCATCTAGGGTGATACCATGTGATTTTGCCCAATAAGTGAACGTATTCCCGGTAAATTCCGCTCCATTATCCACGCGTATTTTGCGTGGATAAGCATGATATTCAGCCAATTAATCCAAATAACGGCTCACCTACCAGCCGGTAAACTGACCGCAATATCAATGCCTAACGCCTTACGATTAAAGTCATCGATGACATTGAGGGTTCTAAACCTACGTCGATTGTGACTGCTGTCGCGCATCAAAGCCATTGACCAGTATTCACCTTGTTTACTGGGTACCAATGGTTTTTCTGGACTTCGTGGAGCAATACGCTGCTAACGCTTTACCCTGAGATTATGCTTTAATTAACAATATAGCCGTTAAACCTGTTTATGATTGCATTGATAGCCAAGCTTACTGATGCGGTTAAAACACTTGGAAAAGTCCCAGCGTCAATGCCTATCCGTGATCGCACTGGGTACCGACATCATCAAATAATCATCCTGTAATTTGGGTTGATAATAGTAAGCACAGCGGCTTAAGCCAACAATAGCGCAGTTGATGGCAATCGTAACATTATGGCTTTGTTGTAGTTGCACTCCCAAGCTTTACTTGCCTGGGTGGGTACTAAGACTTTGTTATGGTTTCCTTCTGAAGCTAGGATTGTAAACTTAGTTCAGCCAACATTTGCTCAAGCTTATGGTTTTCAGCTTCCCGTTGCTTTAAGCGTTTGCTATCTGAGGTTTCCATACCAGCGTATTGATCACACCATTGATAAAAAATTGAATTCCCCATACCGTATTTACGGCAAATTTTTAATGGCCATACCAATTTTAGCTGCTTATAAAATAGCTACGAATTGATAGGGCGTGTTATTTATTTGATGTTTAAATCCGCTATGGGTTATTAAAGAGAATTTACTACTTTTATGCTGTATTATTTTAGGGGATAGTTACAAAGGGACTTTGCAATTTATTCAGATTTTATGGGTATGCTGATTGTTAATTAAATAGCTTATGTTGTAATTTGTTGGTATAAAAACAATTAGATTTTAATTGTAAATTTTTTAGGTAAGGAATAGAATAACTTGATTCGTGTTCTGTATTTATTTAAATTAAATTCGAGAAAAATAGACAGCCTTTAAGCAATTTTGCTGGCCGCAACTATGGTGAGGACATTAAATTAGGTTCAGTTTTATATCGGTTTCATACCCCAAAGATCAATAATGTGCGAACGATAATCAATCACCGACAAATTCGGTGCTTTTTGACTGAGCGTTAGTTAGGTTAATGCATAGATAAAACCACGATAAATTAACGATCAGGTATGACAGAACCGGGCTACTCTTTATATCTAAATATTTGAGATGTTTTTCTCAATATTTATGGAGTTCGAGGCTGCTGGATAAGGCAGCTGTATTGGTGATTTATGTTACTTCAGTCTGGCAAAATTCTGTTGCCTCAAGGCTTCATACACTACGATCGCAGCTGCGTTTGACAAATTTAATGAGCGAATATGTTTAGATTGAGGAATGCGTATACAGTTCTGGGCGCGTGCTTGAGCAAAATCTTGGGGAAGGCCTGTGGTTTCTCGACCGAAGAGAAAATATATTTCCTGTGAGCTGTCGCTGTAGTCGAATTGGGTGTAGTTAAGTGTCCCGTATGTTTCAATTAAGTATATTTGTGTATTAGGTCCTGATTCGGTTTGAGAAATAAATTCTTCTAGATTGCTGTGATGGTGAATATCAACATATGGCCAGTAATCTAATCCTGCTCGTTTAAGCATTTTGTCGTCGGTTGAAAAGCCTAACGGGTGAATGAGATGCAGGCTGGTGTTGGTGCCAGCACAGGTACGGGCAATATTACCTGTATTGGCTGGTATTTGTGGTTGGTAGAGGACGATATGCAATCCCATGATGTGATCTCTTGTTCAAAACCGATTAGTTTATACCAAAATCAGATTTATTTTGTATTTTTGGTGTTGTTATTATTTTTCTGTTTTAGAATATTTCTATATCAAAGTCATTTTAATCGGTTGATTCAGGTTGTTATACCGTGGAAATCTAAATATTTTTGTTTATGATGTTTGTGTAATTTTTAAAGAAAATTTATGCAGTGAAATAAGTATGAAATTAATTTTAAGAAGGAACTAATGTGTTGATGAAATTATAAAGAGCTTGGTGAGTGGGCAACACTTGGATATATGATTTTTTTAAAGGTAAGATAAATTTATTATTGAAAAGGGATAATATTATTCAATTCAAATAAATGAGTTGAATTTATAGCGCTGATTTTAAACAATAGCTTATTAATCTTGCTTAATCTGGTTAACTTATACTTAACTGGTGCGTAAATATGATTTAACATTATCTACTTTGGATCATTGGATAACACAATCAACGCGGGTGGTTCATGTGCAACCAATAAAAATTGAAGCTTGGGGGGCGCTAGAATTGCTGGTATTGAAAACAGCCTAAACAGATTCGTACGGAAAACGATATTCTAAAGCGAGCAGCGCTGATAAAGGTATGTAATTCAGCATTCTATCAGTCAGTCATTTTTGTTGTGGTATAAAAAGTTATGTTGACTTCTCGGCTTATCAAGGCGTTAGGTCTATTATTGGTGTAAAACAGTAAAACAGTAAAACAGTAAAACAGTAAAACAGTAAAACAGTAAAACAGCAGGTGGGCGTCGATTATATTGATAATATTTAGTTATGATTAATTGGTGCTGTTAATCCTATGGTTTTAAGGCGAATACATTTAATTTTGCCGCAAGAAGGGATTTGGGTGTCTGGTTATTATAGTGGTCCGGTTACGATTGAACATGACAAATTATGTCAATAAACAGTAAATAATGACATTTTAGCCAATTATTTATTATGTCAGTGTGAAGGGAACAATAATTTGTTGTTGCTGACTTAGCTTTCATTAGGGTTAATCAGCGTAGGAATGGTTTGGGTGTTAGTAAGTTTATCTGATCGACACATAGCTATTTAGGGTGTTGGCCTGTATACAACAGCAGATTTATTCATGTCGTCTTTAAGTAAAATAACAGCAGTTAGGGCGTGGTTTGGTGATGATATCGGTACTGAATGTTATCACTGACAAACATTTACGTTGCGGGCTTTTCCAAATGTTTTAATTGTATTAGAAAGTTTGGTCGTAATCAGTAGAATCATAGATGTGTTTAGCGGGTATATTGCCAGTAAAGCTTAACCTCGGTGGTAAAGGGTAAACAATGTATTCTATTATGCAGCCCAAAAAGGCAATTATTATTGATATCGAAGATGAAGTTGTTCCATTTAGACCGTGGCAAAATGTTGGATAGCCAGTTATTAAATAATTATGTTAACAAATTATGTTAACAAATTTAGCATTAAATGTTGATTAAGCCAGAAAGGGATTTATATGCTAATGTTCTTAAATCGGCGACAATGAAAAACAGTTAAAACGATATTGGTGTGAGGCGTAAATTTATGCCCACAATGGAATGATAATAAGCTTTTGCTACATAAGCATATTGGTATAAACATAAGTGATCACATTCGTTATTAGGGTATTTGCCTCTTGTTGGATTCAATAAAAGTGCATTCTTTAATTTTGTTGTTTGAATATGTGTTGCTAGTCCAGATTTTATAGTATAAATTATTTTTTGTATTTACTATTTTGTGTTGAGTTTGATGTGTTTAGGGCTTATTTATTTGTTTGTTTGTTTGTTTGTTTGTTTGTCGCCATCTTATGCTTGGCTCAACCAGCATATGCTGGTTATGTTAATACATGTTTGTGAACTGGGTGCTATTGGAGGAACTACAATAAGTATATTTTTTTGCGTCGTAGTGATGCTAGTAGGCAGTTATTTCTACTAGGGGATATGATATAATTAATTTTGAAATCAAGGTGTTGGTTGCTAAATCAGAAATAGCGGGACAAGTTGATAGCGGATGTAAGTTACTACATAATCAGCTTAATGAATTATCAATGTTTTTGCTAAAAGCTTATGATTTAATCAATGTAAAAAGGGGAGAATCAATCAAATTATTGCATATTGTTAAGCGTGCTAAAGTTTTTATAAATAGTTTTGGTGCTTATATATTTTATAAAGATTAATTTTGTTGTGTGTGTGCGTTACTTGTGGAAAGTAAGTTATTTTGTTGTCCACTTATGCTGTTAAGATTCAATATTTCTTTTCGTTAGTTATTGGTGGTTGTTGTTTAATAACCAATTATTTTTTTAAAGATTCTCTGCTTAAAGTGCCTAAGAATGTGATTGGGTCTGCTAAATCAATATTTTTCTTTAGAAGCTGTGTATCAATTTATTTTTTTACATTAAATTTATTTGCTCATGAGTGATAAGCATTGTATTTTTATGCAAGAAATTTATATTTTTATAGCTAAATGTTATTAAGTTGTTTTGTTTAATTTATGCTAATGTTAATGTATGTTTTATGTAAAGAGATGTTTACTCGCTAAAGGAATGTTTATGGAAGATATTAGACGATTAATAGAAGCAGACCTGAATGATTTTATTCAATTACGGCATGATATTCATGAGCATCCAGAACTGGCTTTTAATGAAACTCGTACCAGTGATAAGGTAGCCCAATTATTAGAACAATGGGGCTACCAAGTTGAACGAGGGATTGGTGGTACTGGCTTGGTGGCACAATTGCGCCTTGGTGACGGTACAAAACGCATTGGTATCCGTGCTGATATGGATGCTTTGCCTATTCACGAGGAAAGTGGTGTGGCATACAGCAGTGCTAATGAGGGCAAGATGCACGCATGTGGTCATGATGGACATACGACCATGTTGCTGGCTGCCGCCAAGGTGCTGGCGACTAGAAAATCTTTTAATGGGACGGTGAATTTGATTTTTCAGCCGGCTGAGGAATTTGGACGTCCGAATAGTGGTGCAGCACGGATGGTTGCTGAGGGCTTATTTGAGAAGTATCCCTGCGATGCGGTTTTTGGGATGCATAATATGCCCGGCTATCCTCAAGGACAATTACATTTTTATGATGGTTGGATGATGGCATCCTCTGATGCGGTGACTATTACCGTGAAGGGGGTAGGCGGTCATGGTGCTAAGCCCCACAATACACACGATCCGATTGTGGCTGCATCTTCTATTGTGATGGCATTACAGACGATTGTATCACGTAATGTCAGTCCGTTGGATTCTGCTGTGGTAACGGTGGGGATGTTTCATGCAGGTGTGGCTAATAATGTGATTCCGGAACAGGCTGAACTGAAGCTGACGGTACGTTGCTTCAAGCCTGAAGTACGTAAGTTATTGCAGGAACGTATTGAGGCGGTGGTACATGCACAAGCGCAAAGTTTTAATGTCGAGGCACATGTGGATTACCAGCATGGTTATGCGCCGGTATTTAATACCAGTGAAGAGACACAATTTGCGCGGCAGGTGGCCCGTAAAGTGGTAGCGGAAGAGGATATTGTTGATCAGACTGAAGCAATTGCCGGCAGTGAGGATTTCTCCTTTATGCTGGAAAAATGTCCGGGTTGTTATTTGTTTGTGGGTAACGGACTGAAAGAGGATGACGCAGCATCAGGTTATGATCTGCATAATCCTTATTATGACTTCAATGATAAGAATATTGCAGTAGGAGCAACTTACTGGGTAACACTGGCAGAAGAGTTTTTGAAATAAGCTCGGTTGAATATTGTTTAGATAAAGGGAGTATTTGCATGAATACAGGACAAGAAGTAGTAGAAATTAAAAAACCACCGGCGAAGGCGATTGCAGCGGCTGTAACCGGAAATGCCTTGGAATTTTATGATTTTATTATTTATTCTTTTTTTTCTGTTTATATCGCGGCATCATTTTTTCCAACGGATGACGAATTTACCAGTTTGCTAGCGGCTGTAGCGGTTTATGGCGTTGGTTTTTTTACCCGACCACTTGGCGGCTTGTTAATTGGTGCCTATGCCGATAAAAAAGGGCGCAGGGCGGCGATGATTCTAACGGTAACTTTAATTACTGTAGGTACGCTGGGTCTGGCTGCAACACCAAGTTATAGCAAGATTGGCATCGCAGCGCCATGTATTGTACTAATGGCTCGGCTGGTACAAGGATTGGCTCTTGGTGGAGAGGTTGGTCCGGCTTCGGCAATGTTGCTTGAATCGGCGCCTAAAGATAAGCGTGCTTTTTATGCCAGTTGGCAGATGGCCAGTCAAGGTATAGCTGTGGCAACAGGTGGAGTGGTTGGTTTTTTGGTTTCATTAAAACTGACTGAGGATCAATTAGCCGATTGGGGGTGGCGTATTCCTTTTCTGGGCAGTCTGATACTGATACCGATAGCAATATATATACGCCGTGCATTACCAGAAACTTTGGAAGAACCGACCTATGATAATGGTAAGGATATGCTTTCCATTATATTTAGTCGGTACAGGAAATATGTTGTATTAGGTATTGTGGCGCTGATGTCGACTGCTATTACTGCTCAAGTTGGAAATTACATGACTACGTTTGCTATAAAGAAGCTTGGTTTTAAAGCTGAAATAGCCCAGCTATCCACTATCCTTGGCGGGGTAATGATGTTTCTGTTCTCATTACTGGCAGGGTATATGGCCGATAAATATGGACGGAAGCTGATTATGTTCTGGCCAAGGCTGCTATTGATGGTGGCGATAGTGCCAATGTTTTATGTGTTGATGGAGACTCAAAGCCAGTGGATTCTTTTGTCGGTAACGATGATGGTTACTGCACTTACTGGGATGAGCGGTGCGGCGAGTCTAGTGGCGATCCCGGAAATGATTCCAATTTCGATACGAGCCACGGGAGTGTCTTTGATCTATGCTATTGGTGTGACTATCTTCGGAGGCACTGCTCAATTTATTTTTACTTGGTTGATTCAAGTGTTTGGTACGCTATCTATGGCTTATTATGTAGCTTTTACCAGTTTGTTGTCATTAATTGCGGTATATATGATGCCAGAAACCCGCCATGTGAATGTAAAGGATTAATTTTTTTGGCAAGCCATGTAAAAAGCCAGCAAAGTATGCTGGCTTTTTTGTGGTCTTATTTTAGAAGATTTCTAACGACTTCTACAACATGGTCAACGGTAAAGCCGAATTCTTTAAACAGTTCTTCTGCCGGTGCTGATTCGCCGAATTGCTCAATACCGATGATAGCACCATCAGTTCCAACATATTTATACCATGAATCGCTCACGCCAGCTTCAATGGCAATCCGTGGCAAGTTTGCTGGAAGTACGCTCTCACGGTAAGCTTTATCTTGCTGGTCGAAAATACGGGTGTTGGGCATGGATACAACATGAGTGGAGATCCCCAGTTGTTGTAATTTTTCCTGAGCATTGATGGCCAGCTCAACTTCGGAGCCTGTAGCAATTATTACTGCCTGTACAGCCTTTTCAGAGGCGGTTTTTAATATGTAGCCACCGCGATGAATATTGGCCAATTGTTCGGCACTGCGTGGCATAAACGGCAAAGCCTGACGGCTGAATATCAAGCAGCTAGGGTGGTTTTCTGCGGCTACGGCATCAGCCCAAGCAATGAGAGATTCTACGCTGTCACATGGACGCCAAACACTCATATTGGGGATTAGACGCAAGGTAGCAATTTGCTCGACTGGCTGGTGTGTTGGGCCGTCTTCACCTAGGCCGATTGAGTCGTGCGTGAACACAAATATCGGGTTGATTTTCATCAGTGCGGCCATGCGCAAAGCATTACGGGCATATTCACTGAACATCAGGAAGGTGGCACCAAAAGGTTTAACTCCGCCATGTAAACTTAGGCCATTCATGATGGCGGCCATCCCAAATTCGCGTACGCCATAATGGATGTAGTTGCCACCGTCTGTGGCGGTTACTGCAGTACTGCCGGACCAGTCGGTCAGGTTGGAAGGAGTCAAATCGGCTGAACCACCGACAAATTCTGGCATAATTTGTGCCAGAATTTCGATGCTGTTCTGACTGGCTTTGCGGGTAGCCAATTTTTCTGCTTTGCTACAAACGTCGTTTAGTGCGTTTTGGACATGTGTGGTAAAGTTTTCTGGAAGTTTACCATCCATACGGCGGATAAATTCAGCAGCTTCAGCAGGGTATTGTTGCTGGTAACGGTTGAATAAATCCTGCCACTGTTGCTCCAATTTTGCTCCGTTTGTTGCTGCATTCCAGTCATCATAGATTTTCTGTGGAATGGTAAACGGTTCATGTACCCAGTTCAAGGCTTTACGGGTAGCTGCAATTTCCTCAGCACCTAATGGGGCGCCATGGGTTTTATGGCTGCCTTCTTTGGTAGCGGATCCTCTACCAATTTTGGTTTGGCAACATATGATTGATGGTTTATCTGTTTGGGCTTTGGCTGCCGCCAGTGCGGCACGAATGGCTGCTTCATCATGTCCATCGACATTGGTCACGGTATGCCAGCCATAGGCTTGAAAGCGCTCTGGAATATTTTCACTAAACCAATTATCGACTTTACCATCAATTGAAATATTATTGTCATCATACAGGACAATTAATTTTCCCAATTTTAATGTCCCTGCAAGCGAACATACTTCATGAGAAATGCCTTCCATTAAGCAGCCATCACCCACTAATGCAAAGGTATGATGATCGACGATGTTAAAACTGGGTTTATTAAATTGAGCGGCCAGTATTTTTTCCGCCAATGCCATGCCTACAGCATTAGCTATTCCTTGTCCTAATGGACCTGTTGTGGTTTCAACGCCCTCGGTATAACCATATTCTGGATGACCGGGTGTTTTACTATGTAATTGACGAAAGTTTTTCAATTCTTCAATGCTTAAGTTATAGCCACTCAAATGTAATAAGCTATATAGCAGCATGGACGCGTGACCATTGGATAGGACAAAACGGTCACGATTATAGAATTTAGGGTTAGTAGGGTTGTGTTGCAGAAATTCGCGCCATAAAACGGTTGCCATTTCCGCCATTCCCATTGGTGCGCCGGGATGTCCTGAATTGGCTTGCTGGATTGCGTCCATGGCTAGAAAACGAATTGCATTGGCTAAATGTGATGGCATGTGATTACCTTTTAATGTCATGGTAGCTGCTGGAATTTTTTTGAATTAGAGATGTTTGTGTGTATGGACTTGTTCTTGCAGGATAGATTATCCGGATTTTATGAAAAAGCAGCAACAATAGTATTGATTTCTGACTGGCAGATTAGTAATTAATGGCAGAATGACGGTAATGATGTTGATGTTTTTTGTGGATATAAGTTGCTGTTTGGTATTTATAAAATAATATTTGTAAATATTATACTTTTGTTTTATCCTTTGTATGATTTGTTGTAGGCATGATGAATGAAGACTCGTAGCATTTTATCTATAGGGGGAAAATTTGTGAAAAAGTTTTTATTTATGCTGATATCGCTATTTGGCTGTATCTGTGCCATGGCGATGGTCAATATTAATACTGCAACCGTACGTGAGCTTGAAACTTTGCCCAGTATCGGTCCGGTCAAAGCGAAAGCAATTGAAGATTATCGTCGGGAACATGGGCACTTCAAATCTAAGGAAGAAATTATAAAGGTAAAAGGAATTGGCCAGGCTACTTTTGGAAAATTAAAAGATCATATCTCTGTCGAGGATTCTGCTAAAGCTCCTTCCGCTTTTTCAGGAAGCAAACCTAAATATGCGGTACCGGCTACTGCTATTGATAGGTGATGTAATTTAGAGGCACTAGCCGGTATTTACTTTGGAGTCATTGATGTTAGAAATGGTATTTTGTGGCATTGTAATCCACTGAGTTAATTAGAAGTTGCGTTTACATTAGGTGGTAATTTTATAATTTTGCAGCAATTATAATGATGTTTGGGTGATGCTGACAGCTGTAATTTTATCCATTCAGGTCATTGGTGATTAATGTTACCTTGCATTATTACCACTCTAGTTCTTAATTATCCGTGGTCGTTTTAATTTACTTGATGTTTTCAAATTTGGATAGCGATGGTTGAAATAGGGAAGAATGAACGGTTCTTTATGTGTTAAAACTGCAAATCAGTTATCTTACCGTTGATTTATTTTTGAAATAATGACAAAATTTTAAAAATAAACATGATTTTATAATTCAATAATTTATGATAATATTTGATCTGTCGCTATCTGTACTTTGTATGGTGATAAAAATGTTATCAGCTGGTAAAAATATTTGCTTTAATATGATTGTAAAAGTTTTCTGCCTGAGGGGTTAATGGGCGTTTTTTATGTTTAATGAGATAGATTGATCTTTCTAAGGTACTATCTTTGATATCACGTATAACCAGATTTTTATATTCAAATTGAAAAAGTGTTAATCTGGGGACAAGGCCTATGCCGTAGTTAGCTGCTACTAAGCCCATCATTGTTGTTAGCTGGCTGACTTCAAGAATGTATCTGATCCCAAATAAATCGACGATCTTATCAACATATAATCGGATACTTGTCCCCTTGGTAAAGCCGATCATGTCATAACTTAGTAAGTCATTCAGACTGACGGTTTCTTTGGTGGCCAAAGGATGGTCTTTGTGACAGATAAGATGAAATTTATCAGAAAATAAAAATTCTGAGGAGATTTCAGCAAGCGAAGATGAGTTAGCGGTTAGGGCCAACTCGGCATGGCCGTGTAGCAATGCTTGCAGGCATAGATCCCATTGTGTATCAAGTAATTCTACACGGATGTTGGGATGCTGATGGTGGAAACTGGCCAGTAGCTGGGATACCCATTGCACGACAATAGATGGCATGGCTGCCAGTACGAATTTGTCCTGATTGCGGTTAGCATGAGAACGAATTTCTTTGGTGGTGCGTTCATAGGAAAATAATAGTTCACGTGCTAATTTTATAAAGTGAACGCCATTTTCGTTAAGCTGGACTTTGCGGGTATCACGGTCAAACAGGCGATAACCAATTTCTTTTTCAAGATTAGCAATCAGTCCACTAAATGCTGGTTGTGACAAATGAATTTTCTGTGCTGCGCGTGTAAAGTTATCTTCTTCAACTAAGACCAGAAATGCTTTTATCTGTTTAATTGATATATTCATACTTAATTTTACACTGTAAAACACTACGTTATTTTTAATTTTAACATATTTCCTGCTAATTAGACAGGATATTTGTCAATTTTATGCGCCCATTATTGGATTAATAAGTTTAGTTTATAAGTCTATACTTAATATCGATTAGACATA
The DNA here is from genome assembly GCA_024103515.1 of Snodgrassella sp. Classification (GTDB taxonomy): domain Bacteria; phylum Pseudomonadota; class Gammaproteobacteria; order Burkholderiales; family Neisseriaceae; genus Snodgrassella. The sequence continues at coordinate 36,388 of JAGGIK010000011.1, forward strand.
GTGCGTCACTATTGTAAGAATGTATCTGTTTTTATAAAGATCCACGTTTCTTTTCATTACAACTGACCAAAAGGGTACATTTATGCTTGCATTAATAGGCATATTGACTATTGCTACTCTGCTTTTCTGCATTATGAGTAAGCGGCTTTCGCCGATAGTTTCTTTAATTATTATTCCTATTCTGGGTGCTATTGTTGCACTTTATGTTGTGCCGATAATTCAAGGTAGTGTTGAGGCTTTACCTATTTATTCAACCATCCCTAAGATGGCGGTTAGTGGTATAGCCAAACTGGCACCGATGGCGGCGATGTTTGTGTTTGCCATCATTTTCTTTGGTGTCGTTAGTGATGCGGGTATGTTTGATCCAATTATTGCCAAAATTCTGCAAATTGTTGGAACCAGCCCAAAGAAAATTATTATTGGTACTGGTGTTTTGGCTTTGATTGCACACTTGGATGGTAATGGTGCTGTCACTTTCCTCATTACTGTACCAGCTATGATTCCGTTATACGATAAACTGGGTATAGATAAAAGAATTCTGGCGGGCATTACTGCATTAAGTGCTGGCGTAAATTTCTTGCCTTGGACCGGTCCGATGATTCGTGCTGCTTCCGCGGTGGAAGTATCTACTCATGATCTTTTCACACCATTGATTCCTGCTCAGATCAGTGGCTTGGCTTTCATGGTATTCATGGGTTGGTACTGGGGTCGTAAGGAAGAAAAACGCCTCGGTCTGGTGGGTGGTCGTGCTGGTGGTACGATAGCTGATGGTGAAGGAGCTGAAACCATTACTCACTTCAAACCAAAAGAATTAACTGAAGAAGAGTTGAAATTACGTCGTCCACATTTGTTCTGGCCAAATATTATTCTGGTGTTGGTGGTCATTACTTGTATGGTCGCTACCAAAATAGCGCCAACGATTATTTTCATGGTAGCTTGCTGTATTGCGTTGACCTTGAATTATCGTAAACCTGCTGAACAGTCTGCTCGGATTAATGCTCATGCTAAAGGTGCATTGATGATGGCTACTATTCTGTTTGCTGCAGGGGTATTTACCGGCATTATGAGTGAATCTGGCATGCTTAAAGCCATGGCTGTAGCGACAGGTGAATTTGTACCGAATGGTCTGGCTTCTCATATTCCTTTTATTGTGAGTTTGATTGCCATGCCATTGAGTCTGATTTTTGACCCAGATTCTTATTATTTTGGAATTATGCCAGTAGTAGCAAATATTGGTGGATTCCCCCCGATTCAGGTTGCTCAAGCTTCTTTGCTAGGTCAGATGACCACTGGTTTCCCTGTGAGTCCGCTTACTCCTGCCACTTTCCTGTTATGTAGCCTCAGTGGTGTGGATCTGGCCGATCATCAGAAATTCAGTATTCCGGTATTGTGGGCAGCATCTATTGTTATGGCCATCAGTGCCGTGCTGACAGGCGTGTTCCCACTCTAGAAATGCAGTAGGTTTTTCTTTAATTGCAATAAAGGTATATTTTATGAAAAAAATTAGAATTGGTTGTGGTGCCGGTTATGGTGGTGATCGTATCGAACCAGCGGTAGAACTGGTCCAAAAAGGGAATATTCAATATTTGGTGTTTGAATGTCTGGCCGAGCGTACTATCGCCATCGGTCAACGTCAGAAAAAGCACAATCCAGAAGCTGGTTATAATGAGCTGCTGGCTGCGCGTATGAAAGCTGTGCTACCAGCATGTCTGGAAAAAGGCATTAAAATTGTTACTAATATGGGTTCTGCAAATCCGCGTGCGGCTGCTAAAGTTACAGCTGAGATTGCTCGCTCACTGGGTGCTAAAAATCTGAAAATTGCCATCATTGAAGGTGATGATGTTTATGAACAGGTAATTGCGCAAGATTCTAAACTGGATGAACTGAATGAACCGATTTCTCAATGTGGTAAGAAGATTGTTTCTGCTAATGCTTATATTGGTGCAGAACCGATGGTAGAAGCGCTGAATAATGGTGCAGATATTGTTATTGCCGGTCGTGTGTCTGATCCGTCTTTATTTCTATCTATTATGATGCATGAATTTAAATGGGCTGCAGACGACTGGGCACATCTAGGTAAAGGCACCATTCTGGGGCATTTACTGGAGTGTGCCGGTCAGATCACAGGTGGTTATTTTGCTGATCCGGGCTTTAGAGATGTACCTGATTTGGCGCGTCTGGGTTTCCCAATTGCTGAAATTAGTGAAGATGGCGACGCTATTATTACTAAAGTAGAAGGTTCTGGTGGTATGGTGACTCCGGATACCTGTAAAGAACAGATGTTATATGAAATCCATCGCCCTGATGAATACAAAACGCCTGATGTGATTGCTGATTTCACCAATATTACTTTTACTCAAGAAGGCAAGGACCGTGTAGCTGTAACTGGTGGTAATGGTCGTGCACGTCCTGAAACCCTGAAAGTATCAGTAGGCTATGAAGATGGCTTTATTGGTGAAGGAGAAATGAGTTATGCCGGTCCCGGTGCTGTCGAGCGTGGCAAACTGGCTTTAGATATTGTTAAAGAACGTTTTGCTATTTCCAATGTTAAACCGCAGGAAGTGCGCTATGACCTGATCGGGGTGAATTCTTTGCATGGAGCTACTTTATCGCAAAACAGCCAGCCTTATGAAGTGCGTGTCCGCGTTGCCGGTCGTTTCGCTACTAAAGCTGAAGCTGCTGTTGTTGGTAATGAGGTTGAAACCTTGTATACCAATGGTCCTGCAGGTGGTGGTGGTGCAATGAAGTCTGTTAAGGAAATTGTAGCGATGGACTCTACCTTTATTTCCCGCGATCTGGTTAAAACCAATATTGATTATCTGGAGGTTTAATAATGAAGTTACGTGAAATTGCACATTCCCGTACTGGTGACAAAGGTAATACCTCAAATATCTCACTGATTGCCTATCGGGCTGAGGACTATGAAAAACTGAAAAACGCGGTAACTGCAGAAAAAGTTAAAGCTTTTTTTAGTGATATTGTAACTGGTGATGTGGTTCGTTATGAATTGCCAAATATCGGTGCTTTGAATTTTATTATGTATGGTGCTTTGGGTGGTGGTGTAACCCGTACTCTGGCACATGATATGCATGGTAAAGGTTTAAGTGCAGCAATTCTTGATATGGATATTGATTAATTCAGATTTAACGGCGTCGCAATTGACGCCGTTAAATTTGCCATAAAGCAATTATAAGTACCAGTTTTTGCAATAAATATAACATTATTCTTTAATTGGATTGATAGATTAGATTAGGGCGGGGAGCCTATGAAGACGAAACAACTTGATTTGGTGGATGTTAAAAATCATCTCTGGGATGGTATGACTATTATGTTTGGCGGATTTATGGGAATTGGAACGCCGGCTAAACTGGTGCAGGCAATTTTGGATGCAGGTACCAAAAATTTGACCATCATTGGTAATGATACCGCATTTGTTGATACCGGAGTTGGTCCATTAATTACTAATAATCGAGTGAAGAGACTGATTACTTCACATATCGGAACCAATCCAGAAACTGGCAAGAAAATGATTGCTGGTGAAATTGATGTCGAACTGGTTCCGCAGGGAACATTGGCGGAACGTATTCGAGCAGCCGGTGCCGGTCTGGGCGGAATTTTGACTCCAACTGGACTGGGTACAGTCGTTGAAGAAGGCAAACGCCGTATTACTGTGGATAACCGTGATTATTTACTGGAATTACCATTACATGCAGATTTGGCCATTGTTGCTGCACAGAAAGCAGACAAAATGGGTAATCTGGTATATGAATTATCCGCACAAAACTTTAACCCATTAGTGGCTATGGCTGCTAAAACCGTAATTGCTGAGGCAAATACTGTAGTAGATGTGGGTGCAATTGCCCCAGATGAGGTGGTAACGCCAGCTGCTTTGGTTGACTATATTATTTATCCGGAATAAAAAGGGGACGAGTATGAATGCTAAGGAGTTGATAGCACGCAGAATTGCGATGGAATTTAATAATGGAGATGTAGTGAATCTGGGTATTGGTCTACCCACTCAAGTGGCGAACTATGTACCAGAAGATGTACATATTACTTTGCAATCAGAAAATGGTTTTCTGGGCTTAACTGCTTTAGATCCAGATAATGCTAATCCTAATATGGTCAATGCGGGCGGGCAGCTTTGTGGTATCGCTGCCGGTGGCAGTACTTTCGACAGCGCATTTTCTTTTGCTCTGATCCGCGGTGGTCATGTTGCCGCTTGTGTACTTGGTGGTCTAGAAGTCGATCAGGAGGCTAATCTGGCCAATTGGATGGTGCCAGGGAAAATGGTTCCGGGTATGGGTGGAGCAATGGATTTGGTAACCGGTGCGCGTAAAGTGATTATCGGGATGGAGCATTGTACCAAAAATGGTGATTCCAAAATTCTGAAAAAATGTACGTTACCACTGACAGCACAAAATAAGGTCAATCTGATTGTCACTGAATTGGCTGTATTTGGTTTTGCTGATCGAAAGATGGTTTTGCGTGAACATGCACCGGGTGTGGATCTAGATACAATTAAAGCCAAAACGGTAGCTGATTTTGTGGTGGCTGATGATTTCAAGGAAATGGTAATCAGCCAGCGTGATTTATAAAAGACAGCTATTAAAAATTTAAGGAATAATGATGGAAAATATAGTTATTGTAGGTGCTGTCCGTACGCCAGTAGGCAGCTTTAATGGTTCACTAGCCAGTGTTGATACTATAGATCTGGGTAGAATTGTGATCACTGAAGCCATTAAACGCGCTGGTGTGGATGGTGCTCTGGTCAACGAAGTGATTATGGGAAATGTTCTGCAGGCTGGCCTGGGGCAAAACCCAGCTCGTCAGGCTGCGTTAAGCGCGGGGCTGGCCGATTCTGTTGCTGCCTATACCGTTAATAAAGTATGCGGCTCAGGCTTGAAAACCGTGGCCTTGGCTGCCCAGGCAATTGCTGCCAAGGATGCAGATGTTATCGTAGCAGGTGGTATGGAAAATATGAGCCGTGCGCCATTCTTGCTAGACAGCAAAGCGCGTTGGGGCTATCGCATGGGTAATCAGCAAATTATTGATACCATGGTTCATGATGGGTTGACTTGTGCTACCAACCACTACCATATGGGTATTACTGCAGAAAATATTGCTGAAAAATACCAAATCAGCCGTCAGGAACAAGATGAATTGGCGTTGCGTTCACAGCAACTGGCATCAAAAGCCGTAGCTGATGGTGTATTTGATGCAGAAATCGTGCCAGTAACCATCAAAACCCGTAAAGGCGATATTGAGTTTGCCCGCGATGAGTACCCACGTGCACAAACCACTGCAGAAGCTTTAGCTAAGTTGAAACCAGCGTTTAATAAAGAAGGGACGGTGACTGCTGGTAACTCTTCTGGTATCAATGATGGTGCGGCTGCCGTTGTGGTGATGACAGAAAATAAAGCAAATGCTTTAGGCTTGAAACCGCTGGCAAGAATCCGCAGTTATGCCAGTGGCGGAGTAAGCCCGTCACTGATGGGTATGGGGCCGGTTCCCGCTACGCGAAAAGCATTGCAAAAAGCCAATCTGAGCTTAAACGATATTGACCTGATCGAAGCCAATGAAGCATTTGCGGCTCAATTTCTAGGAGTAGGTCGTGAATTGAATTTCGATATGGACAAAACTAATATTCATGGTGGTGCCATTGCTATTGGTCATCCAATTGGTGCCAGTGGAACACGTATTCTAGTTAGTCTGTTGTACGGTTTGCAGTCACAGGATAAATCATTGGGGCTGGCTACCTTATGTATCGGTGGTGGTCAGGGTATCGCCATGGTTGTTGAACGGATGTAATTTCATTAATTAAATGTAATGGCTGAAAACAAGTCATATGGTTCGTGCCCTATGACTTGTTTTTTGGTAACCACAATTATTATGTTTCCAAAGAAGGGCTTTGGGTACATTATTGGTGTAAAAGACTATTAAAAGAAGTAATTGAAAAAGTCACTAATATTGGGTTTATTGATCTGGATACTAATTAATACTGTGGCTATTGATTTATATTTAAATCTTGTGTGGATTAATAAAGAGAATTTTCTACTTGAGAGCTGTGCTATTTTAGGGGTGGCTACACCCACAGCCTGCAAATAAATGGTATTTGCGCATGATTCCATAAGACGATGAAAATCGAATATTATGCTATTATATTTAGGTGTAGAATAGATACCAAACTAACAGAGATACAATAGGATATTGATCGATGGTTAGAATTTTATAATCCAGCCAGAGCCTGTTCAGGCAAATTTTATTATGGTAAAAAAAATTTGGTAAAATTAGTTAGAAATAAAGAGCTGGTCACAGAAAAGCAACTGAAGAACTTATATTACTCATCGAACAGTCATTGTATTAAAATGAATGCCGATGAGTAAGTAGTGTGCTAGCTTAAATTTAAGCTAGTGTAATGATTGCTGATTTATTGATCACTTTATTGGCCACACCGGCAGAAATACAACAAGTTAGGCCTAATCCTTGCCAATATTCTGATCGCAAATAAAATGCATTAATTAAGTTGTTTTAGCATGAAATCTATTTTTAGATATCATTCGTGATCAAGATTATATGGCTGCGATATAAAGTGCCAGAATACAAACGATGCCTAATCCCCAAAGGCAAGATCTGGCAAAGGCTTTGTCGTTGATATACATTAGAAAATAACCGAATCGGCTCAATATAAACAGCATGCTCCAGCAGTTAATGGTTAACTGTGCTGCATTGCCGGTGACATGAGCAATAATGACTGCAGCAGCAAAAGGGGCAAATATTTCATAGCCATTTTGTTGTGCAGCATTGGCACGGGCAGCTTTGCCTTGTGCATGGGCGAGAAATTCACGGGGATGATGATTGTCAGTAGAGCTGAAACCTGCGCTTTTTTTTGCATAATAAGCAGCTATCCAAGGTAGAAACATCGCAATCACTACACACCAGTACGCTAAAGTCATCATGTTTTCCTATTGAAATTTATCTATAAACTCGAAATTGACTAAAATGGCCTGTTGGGCATTAGTTTAATCCAAAATGCAAACTTTACCATGTGGATAATATATAAGATAATTCAAAGTTTTTTAAGTTTATTTTTAAATCAATCATTATTTAGACTGTATTTTACGCGTTGAACTCATGCAAGTGGCTATTGGCCGGACTTGAACGAGCTTGTTACTGTTTAATTTATTTCAGGGACTCAATCATGTTGTTTAAAAAACTGGCAGACCAGAATGTGTCTGGAAAGACTATTGTCATGCGTGTGGATATGAATGTGCCCATTAATAATGGAGCAATTACTGATGATACACGGATACGTGCTTCGTTAGATTCAATCCGTTTTTGCCTAGAACAGGGCGCAGCTGTTATTGTGCTGACACATCTGGGAAGGCCTAAAGCAGGTGAACCTAAGCCTGAGGACAGTGTTGCACCTGTAGCCATGCGTCTGGGTGAATTATTGGGATTAAACGTGCCTGTTTTGGAAAACTGGCGTGAACACAAGCCGCAATTACAAGCTGGTCAAGTAGCTATGTTACCTAATGTGCGTCTGAATATAGGCGAAAAGCAGAATGATAGCCATCTGGCTATGGCCTATGCCACTTTAGGTGATATCTATGTAAATGATGCTTTTGGAACTGCTCATCGAGCTGAAGCGTCTACCGCCGCTATTGCTGATGCGGCTCCTATTGCTTGTGCCGGCATGTTATTGACTGCGGAACTGGAAGCGCTTGGTCAGGCCTTACAAAATCCTCCACGTCCCTTAGCGGCAATTGTGGCTGGGAGTAAAGTTTCTACTAAGCTGACTATTTTGGATAGTTTGGCAGATCAGGTTGATCAATTGATTGTTGGCGGTGGTATTGCGAATACTTTTTTGCTGGCACAAGGTTTTCCAATCGGCAAATCTTTGGCTGAAGTGGATTTGGTGGACGATGCGCGCCGGATTATGGCCAAAATAAAGGCGAAGGGTGGAGAAGTGCCATTGCCAACTGATGTGGTGGTAGCCAAGCAATTTGCTGCTGGTGCGCCGGCTAGCGTAAAAAATGTTGCTGATGTTGCCGAAGACGATATGATTTTGGATATTGGTCCGGAATCCGCATGTAAATTGGCTCAGTTGATGCAGTCTGCCCAGACAATTGTCTGGAACGGACCAGTAGGGGTATTTGAATTCCCCGTTTTTGCTCAAGGCACACGGGTGCTGGCTGAGGCGATAGCGGGCAGTGAAGCGTTTTCGATTGCTGGTGGTGGCGATACATTGGCTGCGATTGCTAAATTTGGTGTAGCTGAGCAAATAAACTATATCAGTACCGGTGGTGGCGCTTTTTTGGAATTTCTAGAAGGCAAAACTTTACCCGCAGTGGCGGCATTGACTGCCCGCGCCTGATAGTGAATAATGTGTGATCAGCTAAATCTGGAAATACTGTAAAGCATATCCTCTATAGGAAAAGCACTGAATTCAGTGCTTTTTAGCTTAGAATGGCAACACCTATTTAAACAATATAAGGGGTAACCGTTTGTTAAATTCTATCGGAGGCAAATAGCCTAATAATAAATGTAACCGTTGGTGATCATATCAATAAACATAAGCCGCAAAGGCTTATTGTCATGCTTGAGTTGGCGTGAATTTTTCTCCTTTAACCAATTCAGTTCTCATGCTGTTAAATATTGCCTTTTTCACTATATCATCATACAAACATCCTTTTTACTCAGTGAATGCTGAACATTCAATCTATTGCTAGCTTACCCAGCAACTGTTCAGCAAACGCCTTTGCTTTTTCTAAATCAAATCGAATTAATGCTGGCAGCAGTTGTTTAAACTGACCTGAGGCACGCATTAATACAATGGTTGTTTGATATTGATTCACACCCTAACCAGTAACCGCTTGCTTAGATAGATTAATAAATAGTACAGATGAATCATTGCAGTGATAATTAATACCCATATAGCTTAAGCCTGCCACGACAATCTACTGTTTACTACCGATAATCCAACTAACGTGTAAATGATTGGCTGTGACTGCGCTATTGCTTATCATCTGAGATGCTCGATAAGGTTTAAACGTATACTTTGATCTCCATGCTAGCGACTTCATGACTTGGGCAATGTCACGAACAAAAACACGGATAACCTACTGGTGGTAAAGCGAAATGAGTGCGTCTTCTTGCATAGGATTGATGACTAAAAATAGCCACTATTTTATTGGCATGATGGGCGACCGATTTCGGTTTAGTAGCTCGGCATTGATTATAGGTGTAGTGTCTGCGATATTCCTAAATCGCGCCATCAAGCCACTACCGCATAGCGATGCTGCTTTGCTTGCAGAATTTTGATTTTGTGCCATGATCAGTGCAGTCTGCTTTAGGCTATCACTTTGCGGCCGTAGCTGCGTCAGCTCTTTTCGTCAAGCAATCAGTTCATTTTGTTCTACAGCGCAGTTATCTTTGATCTTAACAGAACCACTTTTATTTGATTGGCTTATCCAGCGGTCTAAAGCGGAAGGTATCAAATCGTATTGCTTGGTCAATTTACCGCGTGATTTTCCTGCTCATCAAGTTCAACCATTTATGCTTGGAAATCAGCACTAAAAGACCATTGTGTACGTTGCTGTTGATTGATCATTTTCTTTTTTAGAGCTAAGTTAATCTTAACCCGTAAAAAAGTTGTATGAATTGGTGTAGTCTATTCAGCTTTAAAATTCATACTATAATGATTATTGATGTCTACTCAATCCACTATCATTTTTTTCTCAAACTTTAACTGCTGGTAATGCATAATAGGATTTCACCAATTATTTTAATAAAAATCCATATATACTATTTTATCAATTTTTTTTAAATAAAAAGCCAAATTTTTTGAAAATATATTTATACATCAAATGTATGAAATTATAAGTGCATTAAATTAATTTCTGATTTTATATGATGAATAAATAATTAAAGCTGAGAAATGTTACTAATAGAGAGGCCTAAATATCAAGGTCAGATAAAACAATCTGACCTTGATATGTAATTAGCTCTCTACCAATTCATATAATTGGTTTCCCGCCAACCAAGGCTTTTAAAGCTTATGGGACACATGGGTATATTCTTTAGTTTAATCTTTTCTCCGTTGGATAGATATGCACGTGGTTTTACTCGGAAACAATTTTTTAATGGCGTGATTTCACCAGGATTTTTCTGTATACCAGATTTACCTGCATTAAGTGAATTATATTCATGATTAGCTGATATTTTCATGCCAATTAGACCGTCCATAGCCATACTGCTGTTGATGGTCTGATTATTCTGATACAACAAATGTGGGCTCTTATTGTCCAGTCTGCCACCGCTGCGACTATCAAACTGCGTGATACGTGAAAGCATATTGGTGGATTCAA
>JAGGIK010000012.1 GCA_024103515.1 Snodgrassella sp.
CAAACCATTTGGTCATTTCCATGGCTACCTGAGTGGCATTGCCGCGTGCCAGTTCGAAATACTGGCTTAATGTCAGGTTGGCTGCATCAAAACCAAAGCGTGCAGGAATGGCGCCAAGTGCACACAGGGTATCCAATACGTGGTCGTAATAGGAAAAGTCGCCTACGGGTAGCAAATCTGCGCCGGCTGCAATCTGAGTTGCCCAGTTTTTCTGGCGAATATCGGCAGCAATCTGGCGCAGTTCGGCTTCACTTTTGCTGCCTTTCCAGAAAGCTTCAACCGCAAATTTTAATTCTCGTTTGGCGCCAACACGTGGGTAACCAGACAGATGGAATGTATTCATCTCTATTGTTCCTATTGTGAATGAGTAATTACCGATATCAGTTAGTGTGCGACAGTTATGTCATAGCGACAAGCGATAATTTTTGCTGTACTGCATGAATATTTTTAATATATATTTTAATTCTATATTCCAATAATATATGCCGTATTGGTTATTTTTCTGATCGATACTTTTATTATCAGGTTTTTATCTGCATAATACTTAAAATGGTTAAAGATATTTAAATTTAAAAAAATAGGTTATATGAGTTTTTAATTTATGATTGTGATCAATTATTTTAATATGGAGTGAGAACATATGGAGTCGATTGTTGAATTACGTCATTTACGCACATTGCTGGCGCTACAGGAAACAGGTAGTGTATCGATGGCGGCCAAACGGGTTTTTCTGACGCAATCGGCATTATCACATCAGATACGAGTATTGGAACAATATTTTGGTACTCCGTTGTTTGAACGAAAATCCAACCCGATTCATTTCACACCAGTGGGAGAGCGCTTGTTGCAACTGGCACGAGACATCTCACCATTAGTGACAGTGGCCGAGCTGGACATCACTCAATTGATTGAAGGAGAAGCAGGGGAATTGCGAGTTGCAGTGGAGTGTCATACCTGTTTTGACTGGCTGATGCCAGCGATGGATAAATTCCGCCCTTTATGGCCGAAAGTGGAACTGGATATTGTGTCAGGTTTTCAAGCTGATCCGGTTGGATTATTGTTGACTCATCGTGCCGATCTGGCGATTGTATCCGAATATGCACCGCAACCCAGTATTGTTTTTCAGCCACTTTTTGCCTATGAAATGGTCGGTATTTGTGCTAAAAATCACCCTTTGGCCGATAAAAGTATATGGCAGGCAGAAGATTTTAGTGATGAGACGCTGATCAGTTATCCAGTACCAGACGATATGCTGGATTTATTACGCAAAGTGCTCAAGCCTGCCGGTATTCACCCAGCTCGTCGCAACAGTGAATTAACCATTGCGATTATTCAACTGGTCTCCAGCCGGCGTGGAATTGCTGCTTTACCTTATTGGACGGTTATACCTTATCTAGAAAAAGGTTATGTGGTCGCCCGACAGATCGGTACTATGCCGTTACAGAGCGAATTGTATGCTGCTATACGTGAAAATGATCAGGATAAGAGTTATCTGGAAAATTTTTGTCAAATTGTACGAGAAAACAGTTTTGCTGATCTACCTGGCTTAAGCACGCTTAGTATACCAAACTAATGTTTTTACTCAATAATATCAATTTGATGAATAGAGTAGAGTCGGAGGGATTGTGCTAAATTAGTAAGTACGCTACTGCTCGCTTATTACCACTAACGTACCTTGGCAATGCTGTATTGTTCTGACTAGATCGGAGATACTAAAATGGGTTGATAGGATTCAGCATAATTTTACCGTCGGCAAAACCTACTGCGTTTGGTTGGTACAAGGCCTCATTGACTAATTCCCAGACATAACAACGGTTCAGAACAGATGAATGCTACAGGCAGTACCAATTTAGTTGTCTGCTGCCGAAACTGGCTAAGCTGTCACTGACATAGATAAATCAGCCTCTGATTAAAATGGAGTGGTTGAAAAATGTTATGATAAACGTTTGTTTTAAAATATCAGATTCGTGCTTTACTCATTGGTTTATTGCATTAAATGAATGCCTGATTAAAGCAGATAGAATAGTTAGAGCTACGTATTCTATGGTGAAAGCGTGCATGACCTCAATAATATTCAAGCCGAACTGATGCTAAACGGGCAAATCAGCAAACTGGTATCTTCCATAGCCTTTTTTCTGACTCACAAATGAATAAAGAGTCTATATAGTGCCCGCTTTTGCGGAGCTTTCAATCAAAGCCCATGTCTTGCGGTGTAATATGATAACTTTTTTAATTTCATCTGGCTATGATGATTAGAAAATTGATTCAATAAATTCGCTTTTGCGGCGTTATTGTATTATTAGTCAAAACAGATAAATTATAACAGCTCAGGTTTTTTTTAGCTTAATCAGCTACAATAGGCTTATGGAAAATTTATCTTCTGCCGATCTGTTGACCGGCCTTAATCATGAACAACTGGCTGCAGTAACCTGGCCACCACAAGCAGCGCTGGTACTGGCCGGTGCGGGTAGCGGCAAAACTCGGGTACTGACCACACGCATTGCATGGCTGTTACAAACCGGACAAGCAAGTATTCACAGTGTCTTAGCCGTTACCTTTACTAATAAGGCCGCGCGTGAGATGCAATTACGTCTGAGTACCTTGATGCCGTTTTCTGTTCGTGGCATGTGGCTGGGGACATTTCACGGTCTATGCCATCGTTTTTTACGATTACATTATCAGCAAGCCCAGTTGCCCAAAGCCTTTCAGATTTTGGACAACGCAGACCAGTTGGCGGTAATCAAACGGCTATTGAAGCAGCTTAATATTGCCGAAGAAATCATTGCTCCACGTAGCTTACAAGGCTTTATAAATGCTCAAAAAGAAGCTGGTCTGCGCGCATCAAGTCTGCAGGCCAATGATTCGCATGAGTGTCGCTTGATCGAATGTTATGCCAGTTACGATCAGTTATGTAGACAGGAGGGAATTGTAGATTTTGCTGAACTGATGCTGCGTAGTTATGAGGTGCTGCAAACAGATGCTATATTGCGCACGCATTATCAGAACCGCTTTAACCATATCCTGATTGATGAATTTCAAGATACCAATAAGTTGCAATATCAGTGGCTAAAATTATTGGCCGGTGATCATGCAGCTATATTCGCTGTTGGTGACGATGATCAGAGTATTTATCGTTTTCGTGGGGCTGAAGTTGAGAATATGACCCGTTTTATGCGTGAATATAAAGTCAGCGAACCAATCAAACTAGAACAGAACTATCGTTCCGTAGGCAATATTCTGATTGCCGCCAATGCCGTAATTGCAAACAATGCCTCGCGTCTGGGTAAAAATTTACGTACTGAAGCTGGTATCGGTGAAAAAATCCGGGTTTTTAAGGCGATTAATGATGTTGAAGAAGCCCAGTTTGTGGTAGATGAAGTTAAAGCATTACATCGCGAGGGGCTAAGTTACATACAAATAGCTGTACTATATCGCAGTAATGCACAATCTCGGGTTTTGGAGCAGACACTATTCCGTGCCGGTCTGCCATACAAAATTTATGGTGGTTTGCGTTTCTATGAGCGACAGGAAATTAAACATGCGCTGGCTTACCTGCGTTTGGTCGTCCATCCGGATGATGATAATGCCTTGCTGCGAGTGATTAATGTGCCAGCTCGCGGTATTGGCTCACGTACCATCGAAAATATTCAGGCCGCCGCCACTCAGGATAACAGCTCACTATGGCAGGCAGTAAAAAAGTTGGCATTAAAACACAATAAAATTGGTATTTTTGTGCGTCTGATTGAACAGCTACAGGCACAAACCACTCATACTTCACTGCCTGAACTGATGGCATCAATTATTTATGATTGTGGTCTGATCGAGCATTATCGCTCTCAAAAAGGTGAACAGCAGGAACGTATTAATAATCTGGAAGAATTAGTTAATGCAGCAATTGCATTCAGACCGGAAGATTTTGTTTTTGAATCTCCAGCTGATGAACCTGTAAACAGCCCGTTATCTGCTGCTTTAGCCTTTTTAAGTTCAGCATCACTGGAAGCTGGTGAACATCAGGCCGGTGAGGGGGAAGAAGCATTGCAACTGATGACTGTTCACGCCGCTAAGGGACTGGAGTTTGATGCGGTCTTTCTAACCGGACTGGAAGAAGGTTTATTCCCAAGTGAATTCAGTTTGGCTGAAAGAAACGGGCTTGAGGAAGAAAGACGGTTAATGTATGTAGCCATTACTCGGGCTCGTAAACGCCTGTATTTAAGCATGGCAGAACAGCGACTATTGCATGGCAAAACTCATTTTGCCTTGTCTTCCCGATTTGTGGACGAAATTCCGCATGAGGTGTTGCTGCATCTGTCTGCTCATCCTTCCAGTTTGGTCAGCAGACAGCAGTCCACTGTGCGCACTAATCCATTTCACAGTCGCAGTAAGCTGGCTGAAACACCAGCAAATGATGATTTTGATGGTTTCCAACTTGGGCAAAATGTTCATCATACACGCTTCGGTACCGGTGTAATAATTGATGCCAGCCATAAGGCTGAAGGTGCTAATTTGATCATCAATTTTGGCAAACAGGGAATTAAAGAACTGAATACCATATTTGCCAAAGATAAATTGACTATTTTATCGTAACCACATACTGGAAGTGGTACAAAGCTAATAACCAGACTAAAAAGGAAAAAATATGCAGCCATACGATCAGAATAATATTTTTGCCAAAATCCTCCGTGGTGAAATTCCATGTCATAAAGTATATGAGGATAATCATACCTTGGCTTTTATGGATGTCATGCCACAAGCCAAGGGTCATGTATTGGTTATTCCAAAATTTGAAGCGGTAGAACTGACAGATATGAATTCTGAATTCATTCAGGCTGTATTCAGTACCGCACAGAAAATCATCTGTGCACAGCGCAAAGTTTTACAACGTGAGGGGATTGTACAGCTTCAGTTATCCGGAAAAGAAGCAGGTCAATCAGTATTTCATTATCATATTCATTTGATTCCCGCTTCTGTGCATGAATTGGGTAAACATGAAGGTAGGGTAGCCGATCAATCTGAGCTAGCCACACTGGCTGCGCAATTATCCGCAGAATTAGATCAGCCGACCATAAAGTAATATCAAATTATCCACAAATTTATCCACAGAAAATTAATCTTAATAACGGTAAATTAATTCATTAAACATTTTATTTACAGTAATTTATACAATACATATTATTTAGTAAAACTTAACTCTGTAATTTTATCCACATACATTATTATAATTAAGACCAATTAATGCTGTTAAGTTGTCTGTTACAGTAAATGCGATTTTTGTGCAAAGGCTGACGAAACTAACCGGGCAAATCCGGCCATAGATATGGTACTAAGCAATATTTATGGTCATATATAGTTATTTATACTGATGTGGTTCACTTATTTTGATTATTTTCGATTCATCAGATCGTCAATTCCATCCAAATTAAGAGCTACCGCGTTGAAAAAACCCACTGATTAGTCTAAATCAGTGGGCTTAATTTAAAATTGATGCCTAACAAAAATCAGTCAAACAGATCACGCAGTTTATCCATAAATGATTTCTGACGCGGAGTTTGCGCCCGATCCAATCCGGTGGAAATCTTTTCAAATTCTTCCAGCAGTTCACGCTGACGTTCAGTCAGATTAACCGGCGTTTCAACCACAATGTGACAATATAAGTCACCAATAGCTGCTGAACGTATCGATTTAATTCCTTTACCACGTACCCGCATCCGTCGCCCAGTCTGAGTTTCTTTTGGAATATTCAGTTTAACCTTACCATCTAGGGTCGGCACTTCCACTTCGCCCCCCAATGCTGCAATAGTAAAACTAATCGGTAATTCACAATGCAGATCCATACCGTCACGCTCAAATACAGGATGCGGACGTACATTTACCATCACATACAAGTCACCAGAGGCTGCACCATGTTTACCCGGTTCTCCTTCGCCGCTTAAGCGGATGCGCTGCCCATCATCAATACCAGCCGGTATAGACACTTCTACCGTCTTACGGGTTTTTACCAGGCCATTACCATGACATTTAACACAAGGATCTTTAATTTGCTTACCACTGCCTTGACAGGTTGGACAGGTTTGCTGAATCTGAAAAATCGCCTGCCGTACTTGCACCACACCACTACCGCCGCACATGCCACAGGTGACTGGAGAAGTGCCGGCTTTGGCTCCACTACCATGACAGACATCACATTCTTCATGAGTTGGAATGGTGATTTTTTTCTTAATACCGCGTGCAGCTTCTTCAAGATCAATGTCAATATGATATTGTAAATCAGCACCTTTATGATTTTGCTGTTGACGAGCACCGCCACCACCAAACATCTGACTGAAAATATCTCCAAAATCAAAACTTCCGGAAAAGCCACCTCCATCACCCATATTACCGCTAAAACCGGCATGACCAAACTGATCATAGGTAGAACGTTTTTGTGGATCGGAAAGCACTTCATAAGCACGCTGTACTTCCTTGAATTTTTCTTCGGCACTTTTATCGCCTTGATTACGGTCAGGATGGTATTTCATCGCCAGCTTACGGTAAGCTTTTTTGATTTCCTCATCCCCTGCAGTACGGCTTATACCCAATACTTCGTAAAAATCTACTTCAGTCATAATTTTATTCCAAACGTTTTTCAGGCAGCCTACTTTTTTAACAGTTGGCTACCTGAAAAGCAAAACCGGATAATAGAAATGCAACCCATATATGGGCTGCATCTATAAATACAAGACCTTAATTAAAAGTTATTTTTGTATGCGTTTTCTTTTTCAGCAAATCAACCGTTCGGAAAACCATCACACCTACTCACCACCATTACTCTAATTGATTACGCCTTTTCATTAGCAAGTGGCATCAAAGCATTCATATAATTCAAGCTAATACTGATCTGAACCAGATCAATACCTGTTATGGCAATTTTCATCCGGCTTTTCGGCATGGCATCCACCGGTATACCATGTACCCGTCCCATCAGCGGTAAACCTTCAATTCGGACCAAATCATCACGAATCAACTGTCCAGTAAGCTCCTGTATTCCTTCTTGTTGAATGTATATCAGGCTCCAGTAAGCTTCCATTTGCCGCTGAAACTCACTATAAGCATTGTAGGTCGATTCAAAATCACGCAAGGCAGCAAACAGCATACTTTCCTGTGGTACAAAACGTGGCTGGGTATCCGGTTCAAGCAAACTGATTAATTGCTTTTGATTGATATAGTCTGCTCCACGTCGCAACGGCGAAGAGAACCAGGCATAATGTTGAACGCCTAGACCAACATGTGGTTCTGATTGTGTACTCATCCGTACCCGCCCCGTGGGCTGCACCCTAAACAAGCATGCTACTTTAGCATTATGCAGCATTTCTGCCCACGTACTATTAGCATAAATCATCAACTCACTAACCAGAGTATCTATAGGCGAACCGCGTTGACGTACCTTGATCTGGACATGTTCATCCTTATCAACCACAATATTATAATCATATTGTGGCTGGCGGTCTGGGTCATATTTACCTCTAGCCTTCATTCTGGCAATAGCAAAATCATACATCCAGTTCATTGCATGATGATGCGGGAAAGCTTCATTGGAGCTGTGAGGCTGCTCTGGTAAAAATGCCTGCTCAATATTCTGAATACGCAAGTTATTGACTATATGAATTGCTTCAAGCTTCGTTTCCGTCCGAACCACCTCAAACTGCGGATCCACCTCAACATACAGACTGATCGCTGGACGTAATTTTCCTTCATCTAAGCTGAAAGCTGCAATCCAGCTTGATGGTAACATAGTAATTTTTCCACCGGGGTAGTAAACTGTGCTTTGGCGCTCAAACACCCGTTTTTCCAATGGTGATTCAGGTAAGATTGCCAGCGAAGGCACAGCGATATGCAGACCCAGTAATTTATTGCCGTTTGGTAAATTCTGTAAGCTGGTGGCATCATCCACTTCAGTTGTGTCCAAATCGTCAATTGAAAAAGCCTGTACTGCATCTTCTGCAATGGGTAAATTTGGAATTTCTGGTAAAGGATAATCTTCTGTGTCCAAACCTTTGGGAAACTGAGTCAGCAAAAAACCATCAAGAAAATATTCAGGTAAACTGGGGACAGCACCCACACTTTGCAGCAAAGCAAATGGTGATGTTTTTTTCTGCTCAGCCGCCTTCACCACTGCCTTATAAGTCAAGCTTTGCTTATTAGGTGCATGTAAAATCAACTTGGTATCTGCCGCTATTTCCGTAGGCAATGTTCCAGCTAATAACGCTTCTACCCATGCATTAACCTGTGCTTCCTGCTGTTTTTTACGTTCAATCGCAGCCAGCGCCTGATGGAGTATATCTTCAGGCGCAGCTTTAAAGATCCCTTTACCTTTGCGGTAAAAATAAATCGGTACTGCATATAATGCGATTAAAATAGCGGCCTGCTCAACCTTACTGACTTCACTGCCAAAATATTCTGTCGCCGCTTCTTGGGCTGTAAATTCAGCCTCACTATCTACCACAGCTTCCCACAATAGATTGACGTCAATACCTGCTGCAATTGTTGTTGCAGTTTGTAAAAACTGTGCAGCATCTTCGTCAAACGACATAAATACATGAGTAGATTTTATTTTTGCCCGTTTGCCATGCTGCGTATTTACCAGAAAAGTAGTGCCATTTTCCTGTACCACCTCCGCTACTTTAAACTGTCCGGATTCTTCATAAAAGATATGTTTACCCATAACGCCTACTTAAACCAATTAAACCACTTATTAACTCACCAAACACAATGAGAAATTATCTATTCGTTCGATTATAAACGAATGTTCTGCAATTGAAGTTCGCTACTGTGCTCCAGAATTATTTTTATCATTTTTCAATGGCCCAGATAATGCGTGATCAGGCTGACAAAAATCCCCTCTCTCATTGCATTAATAGCATCAAAATCATCACAAAGAAAATAGTTCTATGTACTTATTTACGATATAACAATTAAAGAAATTCAGCACAGTAAATTAATCATTTATCCAGCATTATGCTTTAAAAGCAGTATTATAAACAATAAATTTATTTAAAAATGCAAAGAAAGAATCATTGAAATTGAATTTTAGAATTAGCTAATAAATAGCAAAATGTCAAAAATAAATATCATAATTCAGATTTGAACACGTCATTAAAACCTTATTATAGTCGAGCTTATGAACAATATATTTACACTAAACAATCTAATTTTTGCAACTAAATTTTACCTTATTTTGTAATTATTAAAATATTATTCTAAATTTTCCATATCATCTAAAAAAAAGTATATTCTATCTATACTGAACTGTATTATTCAAATTTAACTAAATTTAAATTTTATTTGAACCTTAAATCAGACAATATATTATATTAACAAATAATATTTAATTATTAAATAACATTGGTTTATATCATAATTTAGAAGCAATAAAAAGTCAAAATTAAAATAAGGGTTCTAAAATATAGATGAATCATAAGATTGTTAATGCTGTTAATAATTTTTCATCAGCACAGTGTTGTTGCAAAATATCTAAAACCCTGTAAATTACAGTGATTTTTACACCATATACCACAGTAGCAATCCGATTATCCCAGCATCTACAGCAACATTCATTAAGTGAGTGTTACAATATCCATCAAACATCTTGAAGAAATCATGAACATGAAAAAAATAACGCCCAAAAACTATAAAGAAGCTCTAACCCAACTGGAAAAAATCACTGAATCAATGCAAAACAATGATTTACCTTTGGAAGAGGCATTAGCTGCCTATCAGCAAGGCCAAGAATTAGTACAATACTGCCAACAGAAGCTTGCCGAAGTTGAGCAGAAACTACAGGTTTTTGATAACGGTGAACTCAAGGAGTTAAAACTTGAAGCAGGCGAGTAAATTTGATATCTGGCAACAACAGGCAAAAGCTCAGGCTGAATTAACTCTATCCAGACTACTGCCGCCAGAAAATCTGATTGAAGCAGACCTCATCGCAGCAATGCGCTATTGTACTTTGGAAGGAGGGAAGCGTCTGCGTCCCATGCTGGTTTTAGCCGCTGCAGAACTGGGTAATGCAGACACCAAGGCCGTTGAATATGCATTGGCAGCAGTGGAATGCATTCATATTTATTCATTGGTGCATGATGATATGCCAGAAATGGATAATGACAGGCTACGCCATGGCAAACCCACCTGTCACATCCGCTATAACCAAGCAACAGCATTACTAGTAGGTGACGCCCTGCAAACCATGGCTTTCACTCTGCTCAGCACACCCACTTCGTTGCAGCCGTCGCGACAACTACACATGATCCAGACACTGGCTAAAGCCACAGGATGTACAGGTATGGCCGGCGGACAAGCTATTGATCTGGCTCATGTTGGTAAAAAAATTGATCAGGCTGGACTTGAACAGATGCATCAGCTTAAAACAGGAACTTTGATCCGCGCAGCAATAGCTCTGGGCGGTCTGTGCTGTGAAGATGTGGATGATGTAGCACTTTGCGCACTAGACCTGTACGCAATCAAGCTGGGACTGGCCTTTCAAGTAATTGACGACGTGCTGGATTATGAGCAGGAAACCAGCGTATTGGGGAAAACAGCAGGCAAAGATGCTCAAGCCAACAAACCTACTTACGTTAGTTTAATGGGACAAACAGCAGCACGACATTATGCTGAGACATTGATCAATCAAGCTATTGATGCCCTAAGCAAATTCGACCAGCGTGCAGATCATTTACGCGCATTGGCACAATTTGTAATTGCTCGTAACCATTAAGCCAATATTCCTACCACACCTAGCTTCGGAATAAAGATTGATAACGGTCATTGTGACTTTATTCACACATAACCGTTATCAGTTCCAAAACCCATATTTTCTATCTTACATAGGTCTCAAATGCCCATCTCTGCTTGATAAAAATTAAAACAAAACTTTAATTTAAAAAAATCTTCAAAATACTGTATAAATACCATCATCAAATCGAATAAATTATTCACAGCATGATTTAAATCACTGTTACATTATCTTCACCAGATCTGCTGGTGAATAAATGAATTCGATAATGCTAATAAAATTCTCCTCTTATATTTTTAATTAAATCAGCTAGTTAATCTGATATCAGCACTCGTTTCTAAACAAAATTAGCTACATGTTTTTTTATTTGTACGCTTTTTTATACTTTATTCTCGATCAGTTTAACTTCGAAAAAACAGCTTAAATTGATTTATAATATCCTTCACAAAACATCAGCTAACCGTTCCAAAAAACGACGCACATCAAACTCAATAATATTCAGTCTTGACTGTGACAATTTAAAGACAAATCCATTTTTCTCGTTGTATCAGGAAATTAAGATAGTTACAATTTTCATGATTAAAGTTATTTTTCTAATTATTCCCTGCTATATTTTTATCATTGCTCTCTTTTTTGTTTAGTGATAACAATTAGCCAATAAAATGAAATAAGCATATTATTGACATGAAATTTTTCTGATTCAGGTTCATCCAAATAAGGAAAAAAATTAAACCAGGCCTGCACTTAGAATTAAGCTAACCATGGTTGCCAAAATTTACGGTACTGCCCAAATTAATGCTATTTCCGATTAATAGGTAGTAGACAATAACCGTTAAAATTTCTACCAAATCAGTATTTTCTTTATCAGAAAAAATAAATTTTAATTGGTTTCAAGACAATATTGGACCTCACGATAATTAAATCCACATCCCCTTTTTATTAGGTAATTAACTAAATTTGTGAAATCAGGATTTAATAATTTATTAAATTTTTTGCTAATGTGACAAAATAATAATCATCTTAAAGCCAATCTTTTATAATGATTGATATTTTTAATTAAAAATTCTGTTCAAATTTATACATCTAAATCTTTTTAGTATTTTAACATTGTAACTATCTCCTAAAATAGTACAGCTCCAAGGTAGCAAATTCTCTTGATTAACCCACAGAGGATTTAAACATCAAATCAATAATATCATATCAATTCGTAGCTATTTTATAAGAAACTGAAGTTGGTATACTCATTAAAAATCTGCAGTAAATCTGGTATGGGGAATGCAACTTTGTATCAATGGCGCAATTAATACGGTGTTATAGAAACCTCAGATAGCAAACGCTTAAAGCAACTGGATACTGAAAACCGTAAGCTTGAGCAGATGTTTACTGAGCTAAGTTTACAATCCCAGCTTCAGAAGGAAATCACAACAAAGTTCTAGTGCCCACTTAGACAGGTAACGCTTGGGCGGTGCAACGGCAAGAAAGCCATTGCGTTACGATTGTCATCAGCTGCGCTATTGTTGGCTTAAGTCACTGTGCTGACGATGATCAACCTCAGTTAGCGGATAATGTCGGTACTCAGTACGATCACCGACAGGCATTGACGCTGGGGTTTGCCTAATTGTTTTAATCGCATTAGGAGGTTCGGCTATCAATGCAACCATAAACAGGTTTAGCGGCTATATAGTGAATTATTAGAGTTTAATCTAAGGGTAAAGCATAAACAATGTATTGCTCCGCCAAGCCCAAAAAACCATTGGTACTAAATAAACAAGGTGAATGTTGGTCAATAGATTTTATGAGTGATAGTAGCCGTAATCAACGGCGCTTTAGGACATTCAATGTCATCGATGACTTTAATCGTGAAGCGTTAGGCATTGATATGGTGGTCAGTTTACCGGTTGATAGGATGAGCCGTTATCTGGATAAACTGGCCGAATATCATGCTTATCCACTCAAAATACGCGTGGATAAGGGAGCAGAATTTACCGGCAAAACGTTTATTGACTGGACAAAGCCACATGATATAACTATAGATGATATTCAACCCGGTAGCCGATAGCAAAACGGCTATATTGAACCATTTAATCGCACCTACCAAGCCGAAGTATTGGATTTATATCGTTGTAATAACCTAGGTAAGAAATAAAAATAACCGAAGAATGACTAAGCACTTATACCACCGCAAGAGCTCATCAAGCATTAAATAATATGAAGCCGATTGAATATTGAACTGTAAAACAATCAACATCATTTTCAAATTAAATCTTGTACTAAGTTTGGGGTAGTTACAACATCACAGCTCCTAGATTATTTGATTGGTTTCGAGATTGTTTCTTGTATTTCTAACAACTATTCGCATTTTCTTTAGGGATTATTTATTAATTTGATATCATATTTCACATCGGATCGTGCTTTCACTAAAGAATCCCATTTAATCAATTAGACTCAACACTAGATAAACTGCTTCACAATTGTTCCAAAACTGAATTAAAACTTATCTTACCCTCCTGGTATCAAATTATCTTTATTCAAGCTAGCGTATTCTGCTGCCTGATCTCCAATCAATAATTTGACTTGGTTGTTTATGCCCTCCAGTACGCCCGCCCAAAATCAATACCTTATCCCCAAACTGACGGCGGACTTCCCGTTGTGTACGACAAGCTTTTTTTCCAGCACGGTTACACGAAGTTGAAACCACAGCCGAACCAATAATCCGGCATAAAAAACGTGCACTCAATAAAGCGGGAATGCGCACTGCTAGAGTATCACGCTTCAGACCGCGTAATATAGGTAATATCCGCGGATGTACTGGCAATAATAGAGTTCTTGCGGCCGGCCACTGTTGATTAATAGCAGCAAGTTCATCAACAGATATTGGCTGTAGCATTGGCTTTAATTGAGCATAATCTGCTGCTATCACAATCAAACCTTTATGCTGAGGACGCTTTTTTAATGCAATCAGACGACTTACCGCCAGTGCATTTTGGGGCAGACAGCCTAAGCCATAACTGCTTTCTGTAGGATAGGCAATCAGCCCACCACGACGTAAATGTGCGCGCAGATGATATAAAAATCGACCATTGGGATGGCTGGGGTGAGACATGAACAATACTAACAAACATAATTAAAGCATTATAATAGCATCCGATCGACTTAAATTACCGCTTTATTTATCAGGAAAATGCAATTCATGATTACCGATGAACAACTTTTACGTTATAGTCGCCATATTCTGCTCAACGAGCTAGATGTAGCCGGACAGGAAGCCATCATGAGCGGACGTATCTTGGTCATTGGTGCCGGCGGATTGGCCCATCCTGCATTAACTTACCTGATTTCTAGCGGTGTGCGACAACTCACTGTTGTTGACCATGATCAGATAGAATTGAGTAATTTAGCACGACAATTTTGGTTTAACAGCAATGATATTGGGCATAGTAAAGCGAATGTGCTAAGTCAGCGCCTACAAAGTCTGAATCCATACGCACAAATAGAGCCAATTGTGGCTAAAGCCGACAGCATTTTATTACAACAACTGATACCATCGGCAGATTTGGTACTGGACTGCACTGATAACTTTTTTTCCCGCAACCTGATTAACCGGATTTGTTATTTCCAACGCAAAGTATTGGTTTCTGCGTCAGCTTTGATTTTTGCTGGACAACTGGCCGTTTTTGATTTTCGTCAGGGCCAGGGACCATGCTATCAATGCCTGTTTAACGGAAAAGTCACCGATCAGGATGCGAGCTGTGCTAAAAATGGTGTCTATTCCCCCTTACTGGGCATCATGGGATCCGCTCAAGCTAGTGAAGCACTGCAAGTATTGGCTGGGATTCATCCTCAAGGATGTTACTTACATTGTTTTGACGCACGCTCTTTCCAATGGCAGAGATTTCAGCTTAGTGCCAATCCTTGTTGTTCTGTATGCACTAATACAGGCTTATCCACAGAATAATATGGATAAGTCTGTGTATCATTTATCTTTAATTACTCAAAATCTGATAGTTTGTGGTCTTGGCCGGCTTTCCACCCGGCAAATGTAATAATAAATGCAGCAATAATCATTAGGCATAAAGAAGGTATCCATGAACCCAGCATATCGTATAACGCCCCCATTAATACTGGACCTATCGCCGCCAGCAAATAACCACATGTCTGTGCCATACCGGATAACAACACACCTTCAGTCATATTATTGCTGCGTAAATTAAAAAACATCATACTCAGACAAAAGGCACTGCTTATTCCCAGCCCCAGTAATAATACTGCCGGAAGATAACAGCTTCGCCACGGAGATATCAACAGAAATATAGCAATCAGTAGCACAATACCACACATTCCCCCTATCCATTGCTGTTGCTTTAATCTAGCAGCATAAATTGGGATGAGCAAATTAGCTGGTATCATCACCAGTTGCATTATACCAAGCCAACCACCACATTCAGCTGCCGATACGCCAGCCTCAGCTACAATTTGCGGTAACCAGCTCACCGTAGAATAGAACAAAAATGACTGCAATCCCATAAACAGGGTAATTTGCCAGGCTAGTGGATTACGCCATAAATTACCGGATACAGGACGAGTCTGCATTTCAGATTTGGGTGAAGAGTTAGCCACTTTAAAAGGCAGCCACCAAGTAACCATAGCCAGCAATGCTGGAATAACCCATACTAATAAAGCACTGCGCCAGCCCCATTGATATTGCTGTGCCATTGGGGCACTTAATCCAGAGCCAGCAGCCCCACCAATATTCATTACTAATGCATACAATGCCGTCATTAAACCAACTTTTAAAGGGAAATAGCGCTTAACCATACTTGGTATCAGTACATTTCCTACTGCGATTGCAAGGCTAAGCAATGCCGTTCCTGTATACAATGGATATAAACCGCCACTACAGCGTATCAATAATCCTAACATCAGTAACCAGACAGCAAAAAATACCATTTTTTCGGCTCCCCAGCGAGCCGCCAGGCGGGGAATAAGGACTGAGAAAATACCGAAAGTGATCAATGGTACTGTAGTCAACAATCCAGCTAAAAAACCACTGAGCTTAAATTGGTGCTGAATATTCTGTAATAACGGTCCAACGCCTGTTAGAGGCCCTCTTAAAACAAAAGCCAGCGCAATAATGGCTAAAAATAAACTCAGCCGATGCTGAGTAGTCGAAAGAGCTACAGAATTTTTCATTAAATTAACAATTAATTATGAGTTTAAGTTCGTTCAGCACAAAGCTGAAATCATCAGTGGAAAATTATACTCCTATTCGCTTCTAATCATACCAATTTAGAATAAAATCACGAATACACAGACGTAGCTAAGGATGTCTGATTGCTCCTGATATATCCGTCTTTTTTCATCCCGACTATGCTAATTAGCTTATGCGCATATTAATCGGCTCCGGCAAAAAGAGCTGATTTTAAAACTTCATTATTCATTTTATCCTGTTGCAATTCGTTAACAGAAAATTCATCAGCTTTTGTATTTTTGTTTTGTAATGATGATCAGCACTCCTTGTGTAGATTACAGATTTATTTCATTAGCTGATATTGCCCAACTTATCGATTGCTAAAACATTTAATTTTCATGAATTATCTAAAAACACATTATTCAAAGCATAACATATATAAACAGGCTGTCTATATACATATATGAAAAATGATTATTTATCCACATCATCATCAAATCGGTATCAACTAAAATATATAGTACAACTGTTAATCCAATTGTGGATAACTTTGTCATCAACACAATGATTTTTGGGCAACGACAAAAAATATCATCTTATGGGTGTCGTTATCCACATTTAAAGATATGAGTTCAAAATTATTTTTTCTCTACAGAAATAGAACCCATACGTATTTTAAGCTAATCAACCGCCAATCAGTTTTCTTGAATACATTTATTCCATCCTCTGACAGGCCGCCAACCACCATTAAACAGATAAAACCCATAGAAGCATCCAATTACCTCCTGAAATCATATACAAAGATTAATAGATGTTTAACTATCAGAGTTAAGAAACAATATCCAACAGAGACTAAATTAATTAACGACAGAAATTGAATGATATAAGGTAAAGATGATGTAAAGCATATTATTTCATCAATATAAATTTAATCAATAATTAAAAAAAATCATTGTCTTACAGCATTATTCAGCTATTACATATTAAAATAATGACAAGACCGCTTATATTCGGGCAGATTCAACAATAAAATTAAGTAATACCTAATTTTTAAAACTAAAAAAAAACTTCCTGCTTCATAACTGTATTTTAGTTGACAACATCTTTATAAGCTTAATAGATGATGCGCTGAAAATTGCTAACTCATCTATTCAAGCCATATTTTTTCTACATCAATCAAAGCTCGACGCGATAAAGCCAAATTTGCACGACTATTATCAAGTACGGAATATAAAAACAAACTCCCCATTTTTTTCAAAGGTCTGATCAGATGGTAATGCTGACCAAGAGTAATCAGGATATCCTCAATTTCATCATTGAGTTCAAGCATTTGCATAGTTTTAATTTTCGAACGGATCACTTCTGTACTGCTAACTGCAGCCACTTCCAAATCAAGCTTGATGGTACTACTCCCCGCCATCAGCATCCCACTTTCATAATCAATTACCGCAGCGGCTAATGCTCCTTCGACATTAAGTAATTGTGCCACAACTGCTTGATAATCCATTTTTATGCCTTTATTCCTAAATACACATAAAATTATAATACATCTATAATCGTTCTTCCCAATTTAATTTAAATAGTTCTACGTCACCAGAACCTTAGACCTCATTATAGGCAACTTATGGTAAGGTATGAAATGCCTGAGGTAAATATTTATTGTTTGGAAAAGTTATCCATTCATATGACTGAGGATCTGCTAATAACTTGCGTAATAATTCATTATTGATGGCATGACCCGATTTATGCCCGGCAAAAGAACCAATAATAGGATGGCCAACAATATATAGATCACCAATGGCATCAAGAATTTTATGCCGTACAAATTCGTCCGGATAGCGTAACACATCCTGATTCAGTACATCCAAATCATCAATCACGATCGCATTACTTAAATTGCCACCCAAACCTAGGTTATGGCTACGCATCAATTCAACCTCTTGCATAAAACCGAACGTACGTGCTCGGGAAATTTCCTCAACATAAGATTGATTAGCAAAATCAATCTGAAAGGTCTGATTGCTGCGATTAAAAACTGGATGATCAAAATCAATGGTTAAAGTCACCTTAAACCCGTCATAAGGGGTAAATTCAACCCATTTATCCCCTTCTTGTACTGATACCTTCTTTTTAATCCGCAAAAATCGTTTTTCAGCTGGCAGATCAACAATTCCGGCATCCTGCAGTAAATAAATAAAAGGCAAACTGGAGCCATCCATAATCGGAATTTCCGGTGCATTCAGTTCCACCAGAACATCATCAATTCCATAAGCAGCAAATGCCGACATAATGTGTTCAATTGTACCTATCCTGATGCCATCAGCTGTTACTACCGTAGATGAAAGACGTGTGTCATTAATCAGATCAGGTGTGAGTCGAATAATTCGACTTTGTTCACCGTGCAGATCAGTTCGACGAAACATAATGCCACTATCGGCTATAGCTGGATAAAGTCCAAGTCGTACCCGCTCACCGGAATGGAGTCCTACGCCGGTAACATTAATCGTTTTCGCCAACGTACGCTGTAGCATATTTGCGTCCTTTTCATCTGATCAACTAAATAGCAGTAGCTATATTAGCGAATTTACATGGTAAAAGTAATTAATTTTGACTAATTGGGGATAAATTAGCTTTATAACGATTGCGTTGTGACAAATTATTCACAGCAACTCCAATATCTAACAAAATTATCCACATAATCCACAAATCATTCCTACGTTGAAATTTGAAGTTATTAAGGCATAACTAAATGAAAAATAGTGTTTTTACAAGTTATCCACCGAATGTATGGCTTCGTCTTTGTCTTCATCCATTTATTATTAATTCTATTATTAGAAAAACAACTCAAACTTCTATGTGCCTACGCAACTGAGTAACAATCACAACGACACCATTAACCAAAAATAAAATATCCCAATCTCCTAAATTCATCACATACGTTTTATCGCTATGCTGTTGATGAGCCGGACGAGGATCCTGAGATAAACTTTGATTAACCAATTGATAAAATTCAGATTTAATACCAAACCACTTCATCTGCTGTTGAGCCTCCTCAGACCACTGAACTTTTAAAAGCGTTCTGAGTTGTGCATAACTACCGGCAGCATTTGCTTTAGCCTCAACAAAAGGTAAATAAGGTTTAATATCGATAACCGGTGTCTGATCAAGTAAATCAATTCCACTGACATATATAGAAACCTTATCAGTTATAGATATTTGCTCCAGCTTCAACAGAGATAAACCTAAATGATTGGGCCGATGCGGGCTACGAGTAGCAAAAACCCCTTTTTTTTCTTTACCGCCAAGTTTTGGTGGCCGGATTAAAGGTAACCACCCATCTTTTATGGCCGCGTGAAAAATAAATTGAACCCAAATAAAATCATATTCTTCCAAGCCACGCACACAATCTGCTTTGAATTGGCTACATAAATCAATCCGCGCATGAGCCGCAGGTACCAGACCAGGTTGGCGGGCAAGACCAAATTTTTGTTTATAGGGAGAATAGACGTGGCCAATTGGTTGAATCAACCATTCCTGTTTGTCATTATTAGAAAATTTACACATAAAGCAAAGTAATCAGTTCAAAGATACTATTGTACGATATTACCCACAGTTGATCTGTAGATAAAATGTGAATAACAATCTAAGTAAATAGATTCTAGCGCTATTGACCGACTTAATTTAATGTCACCCGATAAAGATGACGTTGTTAATGAGCTGACTATATTGGGTACAGTACTGATATTTAATTACTAAAGTCCGGAATTAATCTTTGTATAACCACGTGCTTGGTTTTTTCATTGGCCATCTGATCACTTTTTTATATAAAAACAATAAAATTCATTTGTTTCAGCGACGGAAGTGACTTTAAATCTATAAGCTCAGTTGTGGATAAAAATTAACTATTGTTTAATGTACAAATTTGAAAGGGTTGTTCTGATGATCTGAAATAAATTGAATTAAATTAATGGAAAAATCTTTAGAAGCAAGCGGTAACAACTTAAATAGTTGATAATATTGAATATAAAAATAAAAAGCTTAAATTAATGCTTGCAGTTTCGATCTATCTTAAGCAAAATCAAATTTGACAACCAAAAAACTTATTTGACCGTATATCTGTTCATAATTGTACTATCACTAATGCTTATTATGTTTTAATATATAAAATAATATTTACCCAAGTGAATTAACTGTAATTAAGTTAAACCGTGATCTATAAAATAGAGCGATAATCAGGATAATTTTATTCAGACGTTTTTATATATGTTTATCATGACATAGATAAAAATATGATCAGAGTGATAAAAAACATGGTTTATATAATTGTTTTTTCTTACAGCTAAAAGCGTCAAGTTAATCGAAGAATATATTGTCTAAATGCAGTTATTTTATAAAAAAATGTGAAATTGATGAAATATCAAATATTTAATCTGTAAAAATAACTCATCACAGATAATGAGCAAACATGAAAAATAAGCAGGTATTAATAATTGAGGAAATAAACTAATCATTACATATTTCAACAGCGATATTATCCTTCTGAAAATCAGAATTGAAATGACAAAATTGCTAAGAATAATATTACTGAAGGTATGTTTATACCTGAGTACCATTCTAATGGTGTTAAAGATTACTTTGCGTAATCATCGGTTCTAGGTCAATAAAATACAGTTGAGAATCCATATTATTGAGGATTCTGAGTTTAATCAAGAAAACTATTTTGATCGTGACAATAAAATTCCATGGCAAACGTATCTGAATAATACCATAGAACAGTTTATGATAATGTTATCCACAATCCCAAGAACCAATTGTTGATTAAATGAAGGTCGATAAAAATTTACAATACGCAGTATTTATTCAGCAGAAGAGGGGACACACAATTTTCTAACCAATATACAAGCAAAATAGATAAAATCCTAAGAAGAAAAAATGATCAATAATACCGATAATGACAGAATTATTGACAAAAATGCGCTATTGCTAAGTCTGAAAACAGATAATAAAAGAAATTTTTTCTATTGAGCACAATGGCTATTTAAACCCAGAAAATAATTAAATTGCTGCTTTAATACCAAGTATTCAGTCAAAATACAAGCTGCTAACATTATTTTATAATATTATCCACAGTGAGTATGTGTATTAACTGTGGGTAAGATATTGACTGAGTAAATGACTGCATTCCTTTTGTGCGACTGAAATAAGGTCAAAGTAAAAAACATGATTTATTAGTACAGAAATAATTTTGGTGTAAAAATGCTGAATAATCAGTGATAAAACTAAACAATCCTAACATAAAATTTTAAGCCTTTCATTACACAGTTCTATATTTATCTTTTTAGGATAAATGAGGAATAAAAAGATTAAAGGCATCGAAAGAGAATTTGTCTCAAAGCGAGCTTGTGGATAAAAATGATAAGAAAAAGCGCCATAACTGGCAATAAAATATACGTCTTGATCGTATTAATCAGCAACTTCAAGTATCCCGTACATAGGTTGTAAGTGAATAAAACATACTAATTTTTAAATTAAAATCAAATAAAAAATTTATTGACCCTAATCATAGAGATACCTATTTATTTTTAGTATGAATAATTTGATTTTCTTTTAAAAATAAAACTTTTTAGCAAATTTCGATTACAGCATGACATAAAATAACTGTGAAGATTTTATCGTTTTAACAATTGGAATTAATTTAACATTAAAACTTATAATCTAAGCTAGCATTGACTGAATTTAGATAAGCAGAATCTATAACACATCGATAACTTTATCTGATAAGACGATAAAAATATAATTGTTTCTTATTTTTTATTAATCACAAAGTAAATTAAGAACAAAGAGAACGTTTATGAATCCTTGGTTTAAAATTTTAATTAAAAACACTTTCACTATAACTGGTCTTTATAATATCATCCACTTATGATGTAAATATAGCATTCACTCACACCTGAAAATTAAATAGCCAGTAAAAGTATTACGCATTGTGGATGACAATCATAGCGATTGATTAGTTAAAATGACAGAAAATAAATTTTTATTTTCCCAATGCGCGAGATTTAAAGTACCAAAGTAGCTGAAAAAACTGCCTAATATTAATTAAATTACTGTTTTTTTATAAAATTTTATCTTATCCATAAGTTCACATCGGCGTTAAATCGCCTGTCTCATTCATAAAGTATGACACACATTACAGCAGCTTACAGCAAGTTCTGTTAATATTAAAAATTAGTTGAAATATTTACTGGTTATTTTATTAATATAAATAACTGATTTTAAATTATTTACCGATTAGTTATCGGCAAACTACTTACTTATTGTCGCTTTGATAAGCAGATAATCATTAATCTAAAGGTGAGATTAGATGAAAGTAATGGTAGCAGTAAAGCGTGTTGTGGATTACAACGTTAAAGTGCGTGTCAAGGCTGACCAATCAGATGTGGATATTGGCAACGTAAAAATGTCGATGAATCCGTTTGATGAAATTGCCGTCGAAGAAGCTGTACGGTTAAAAGAAGCCGGTAAGGCTAGTGAGGTTATTGTGGTTTCATTGGGAGTAAAACAGTGCGAGGAAACCCTACGAACGGCCTTAGCAATGGGGGCAGACAGAGCCATCCATGTTGAAACAAATGAACAGCTGCAGCCACTGGCCGTGGCTAAACTGCTAAAAGCTATTGCTAAACAGGAACAACCACAATTATTTTTGTTGGGTAAACAAGCAATTGATGATGATGCCAACCAGACTGCACAAATGCTGGCTGCTCTTTTGTCTGCGCCGCAAGGAACATGTGTCAGCAAAGTCAACCTGAGTGCTGATGAAGTTATTGTAACCCGTGAAATTGACGGTGGTCAGGAACAGCTTGGATTGAAATTACCTGCTGTAATTAGTGTTGATTTACGATTAAACGAACCGCGTTACATCAAATTACCGAATATCATGCAAGCCAAGAAAAAGCCTCTGGAGAAAAAAACCGTGGCGGAACTGGGAGTGGATATTTGCTCACATCTGATTCAGATAAGAGTAACTGAGCCGAAAGCGCGTGCGGCTGGTATTAAAGTAGCCGATGTGGCCGAATTGGTGGCCAGATTGAAAACCGAAGCCAAAGTGATTTAAGGAGATAGCCATGTCTGTATTGATAATTGCTGAACATCAGCAGCAACAACTGGATGAAGCTACCCTGCATGCTGTAACAGCTGCTGCCAAGCTTGGTGAAGTTGATATTCTGGTAGCAGGGTACCATATTAGTGAAGTAGCTGTTCAGGCTCAACAAATTGCAGGAGTAAGAAAAGTATTACTTGCTGATACTGCTGAATATGCTAATGAGTTAGCTGAGTCTATGGCTCCATTAGTGGCCAGTCTGGCCAAAAAATACAGCCATATATTGGCTGCTGCTTCCAATGCCGGTAAAAATCTACTGCCTCGTGTTGCTGCTTTACTGGATTGTGCACCGATATCTGAAGTGACCGAAATCATCGATTCACAAACATTTGTTCATCCGATTTATGCTGGAAATGTATTACAGACTGTGCGCAGTGAACAAACACAACATGTTCTTACTATACGCAGCACAGCGTTTGCACCGGCAGTAATTAATGACAATCAAGCTGTTGTGGAAGTTGTACCATGCCCTGCACCACAAAATTTAAGTCGATTTATTGATCGTACGTTGACGCATTCAGACCATCCAGAACTGACGACTGCAAAAACGGTTGTCAGTGGGGGGAGGGGATTGGGCAGTGCAGAAAACTTTGCAGCCTTACTCAATCCATTAGCTGATGTACTTAATGCGGCAGTTGGTGCTTCACGGGCAGCTGTGGATGCTGATTATATCCAAAATGAATATCAAGTAGGGCAAACTGGTAAAGTAGTCGCTCCTGAACTTTATATTGCTGTGGGCATATCCGGTGCAATCCAGCATCTGGCAGGAATGAAAGACAGTAAAGTTATTGTCGCGATCAATAAAGATGCTGATGCGCCCATTTTCAATATCGCTGATTATGGTCTAGTTGCCGATCTCAATACGGCTATTCCTGAATTGGTCCAACAGCTTAAAGCAGTGTTAGATTAATGAATAAATAATGTTTCACGTGAAACATGAATGCAGTTTTTTGCTGGCAATAATGGTAAAATTTGGCTGTATGCTAATATCTGTTTGTTGCTTAAGGAACTCGGCACTGGCTTGATTCGGCTAGCTATTGGTTTAAACGCCTAGAGAGCTGATAACACTTCATGAAAAATTTTCTGCTGGTGTTGGCCGGTGATTAATATCAAAGTTTAAGGGGAATCTGCTTATGAACCGTCTCCATGATGCCAAGCTGTATTCTTTTGCTTCCGATAATTATTCAGGTGTTCATCCCAAGATTCTGGCTGCCCTTAGTATTGCTAATGAAGGCCATCAGCCGGCTTATGGTGCTGATGTTTACACCACAGCTTTGCAGCAAAAAATAAAACAACTGTTGGGTAACCAAGCTCAGGCTTATCCGGTATTCAACGGGACAGGAGCTAATATTATTGCCTTGCAATCCTTAATGCCACGCTGGGGTGCCGTGATCTGTGCAGAAAGCGCTCATGTCAATTGTGATGAAGGTAATGCACCCGAATATATAGGTGGGATGAAACTGCTTGCCATCCCAACCGATGATGGCAAGCTGACGCCTAAATTGGTTGCCAAACAGGCTTGGGGTTATGGCTTTGAACATCGTGCCCAGCCCACTGTTGTCTACATCAGTCAGACTACTGAACTCGGTACTTGCTATACCCCTGATGAGATCCGTGCCTTAGCTGATTACTGTCATCAGCGACAGATGAAACTTTATCTGGATGGTGCGCGACTGGCTAATGCCTTAGTCAGTCAGAATACAGATTTGTACAGCATGATTGCCGCTACTGGCGTAGATATGTTTAATCTGGGTGGTACCAAAAACGGTTTATTGCAAGGGGAATGTATTATCGCCATGCATAGTGAGGTACAGATGTCTATGCCTTATCTGCGTAAGATCAATGCTCAGCTGGGGTCGAAAATGCGTTATCTATCCGCACAGTTTATGGCATGGTTTGAAGATGATTTATGGTTAGAATTGGCGCAACACAGCAACGCCATGGCCTCACGGTTAGCTACAGCAGTAGCTGATATTCCAGCCATAAGCATTACTCAGAAAACAGAAGCCAATGCCGTTTTTGCGATTGTTCCGAAAAAAATTTGTGCGTATTTACGTGAACAGTTCCATTTTTATGACTGGAACGAACAAACGCAGGAAGTACGCTGGATGACCAGTTTTGATACCACGACTGAGCAGATTGACAATTTTGTGACAGCCATCCGACAGGCTGCAGCGTCATTATGATGGTAGAACAATTTAAGACCTTGGCTGCGGTGGCGCAAGCAGAATTTAAAGATAAGGGAAGTCGCTTTATCGCATTTGCCTATCCGGTACAGACAGAAACAGAAATCAAACAACTGGTACAGCTAATGCGCGAACAACATCATAAAGCACGTCATTGGTGTTATGCATGGCGACTGGGTGTTGATGGCAATCGTTTTCGTGCCAATGATGATGGTGAGCCAGCTGGTAGTGCTGGCAGACCAATACTCGGTCAGATCGATTCTGCAGAGGTAACCAATGTGCTGGTTATAGTGGTGCGCTATTTTGGAGGGACCTTACTGGGAGTGCCTGGATTGATTCATGCCTATAAAATGGCTACGGCTATGGCCTTGCAGGAGGCTGAAATAATTCAACAGAATGTGTGCAGGATATTACAACTTAGTTGTGAATATGCCTATCTGAATGAAGCACTGCGCTGGTGCAAACAACAGCAGGCACAGATATTGACACAAGATTTACAGCAAAACTGTCGTTTGGAGGTATCCATACCGTTAGCCCGATATCAAACTGGTCTGACGGCTTTACGACAACTACGCGCAATAGATGTTAAACTGGAGGAGTGATAAGCAATATTGAATAACAGATAGGTAACACGGATTTCTTGGAAAAAAACTATTTGCAAAAGGGTAGGCATGAAATTACTGGTTATTGGTAGTGGCGGACGTGAGCATGCATTGGCTTGGAAACTGGCTCAATCTGATAAAGTGGAAATTGTTTTTGTTGCACCGGGTAATGCTGGTACAGCAGCTGAAAAAAAACTTTGTAACATCAATTTGAGTGATCATCAACAACTTATCCAGTTTTGTATTGAGCAAGAAATCACATTTACTCTTGTTGGTCCGGAGGCACCTCTGGCTGCCGGTATTGTGGATGACTTTACTGCAGCTGGATTAGCAATATTCGGTCCCAGTCAGTATTGTGCCCAGCTAGAAAGTTCCAAGGATTTTGCCAAGGCATTTATGCACCAGCACAGTATTCCCACTGCTGCTTATGCCACCTTCACTGATGCTACTGCCGCACATCAATATGTTGCTCAAAAAGGTGCGCCAATCGTGATCAAAGCTGATGGTTTGGCTGCTGGTAAGGGCGTCACTGTCGCCATGACCCTTGATGAAGCACATCAAGCGATTGACAGCATGTTAATGGATAACAGCATGGGCAGTGCTGGTGCTCGGGTCGTGATTGAAGATTATCTGCAAGGTGAAGAAGCCAGCTTTATTGTTTTGGTTGATGGCGAACATGTACTGCCCATGGCCAGCAGTCAGGATCACAAACGTCTACTAGATAATGATAAAGGACCCAATACCGGTGGGATGGGAGCTTATTCACCGGCACCGGCGGTTACACCGGCAGTACATCAGCGGGTGATGGAAGAAATTATTTTGCCCGTTGTCCGGGGAATGCAAGCCGCAGGTCATCCATATCGAGGTTTTCTGTACGCCGGCTTAATGATAGATGCTACTGGTGCCCCTTATACCATTGAATTTAATTGTCGCTTTGGCGATCCAGAAACCCAACCAATTATGTGTCGGTTGCAAACAGATTTGGTAGATTTGATCGTGGCGGCGCTAGCGGGTAAACTTGATACCACTCAAGCCGTTTGGTCGGAGGAAACGGCAGTAGGTGTGGTATTAGCAGCAGCTGGTTATCCACAGATTTCGCGCCGAGGCGATAGTATTGAGGGTTTAGAGGCCGCCAATCAAATTGGTAAAGTTTTTCATGCCGGCACTACTAACCATCCAGACAAAAAATTAATTGTATCAGGAGGCCGGGTGCTGTGTGTTGTGGGGATGGGCAAAAATGTGGCCGATGCACAAAAACAAGCATATTTGGCGTTGGCTCCAATTCATTTTAAAGGCATGCAATACCGACATGATATTGCTGCTAAGGCACTAAATAAATAGTGTTGATAAATTAAAGCGGCCAGCTGGACATTTGCCAGCAGTTATGCCATAACTGCTTTTCCAGTTTGGCCGCAGTTAGAAAACTGTGTAGCATAGAAGTACGAATCTCGGTATTGTTGTTTGTGGCGAGGCGATCGGCAATATTCATCGCAATGGCACCATCCCGACAATATTCCGGACAATTATAGGTCTCAATCCAGCGCCGATAAGGATTACTGTGGATATCTACCCGAGCAAGTAAATGTTCACCGACTTGTTGATAAATATAAAAACAGGCTAAAGTGCTGGCTATAGCAACAGGCAGAGGTTCCGTGATCAGCTGTTGATACAGAAAAGCTGTGTATAATAGGCAGCTCGGGATCTGTTGAGCTGCAGTCAGATTATTTTGTAATAAATCCTGTTGCATACATTGCTCAGCTTTAATAGTCTCTGAGCTGAATCGCTGGAATTGTTCAGCATCACTGGCTAAGGTGCACTTGTCGGCAATCATCTGCATGATCCGACTGTAATGACGTAAATATAAAACATCCTGTTGTAAATAAAAGCGAAATTTATCTGGCGCAAGCGAACCATCACCCAAAGCTTTTATAAACGGTAACTGCTTAATCTGCGCTAAAATAGGTTTCACTTGCTGTTGGGCTTCATGGCTCCAAGCTGATGATGGGAATGAGAGAAACTTGCTATCCATTATCCAAATAACTTTATCAATGATGAAAAATGAGATATTAACATTGTCAGTATGACCTTTTAGAAAAATAGGAATAATAAAAAGTACTCTTTTGATCAGGCAGGCGTTGTTGGCGTATTTTGTGGATAATGTCTTAATCGTTTTTTCTTCTTATTAAATTAGCCTGAGTGATATCTAAAGACAATGCGATTTTTAGTGGATAAATATTGCTGGTTTTCTTTGGTTGTCGTCATCACATCATGTAAGTGTATTTCAATACTGATGATCAACTGAACCAACTCTGATGGACGAGAATTACAGTTGCTGGCTATTTGGTTTAATACATTTTTATACGATATCCAGTAGATTAAGCCAGGAGAGAAAATATGTTAACAATTTTTCATAATCTTAATGGCTAAAAAATACCCACATATACCGACAACTTGAAATTATTAGGCAGTAATATTAAGGAATAGCATGGATATGCATTTAAAAGATTGATAAGAATAAATGAAGAACTTATCCACAGCGATAATAGTAGTATGTTTTAAGTAATCAAGCAGAATTATAATAAAATCACTGATTGTGGCAAAAAAATAATCCCATTGATCCGGCTGACTGCTCTAATAAAAATTTTGTTCAATTGTTCTATATTTAGCTATATGAATTTTTATCCACAATGGTTTATTATTATCATGGGGTAATTTGTTGAGCGGTTATAAATACCAATTCCCATGGAAACGATTACATGCAGAAAAAAATAGTTATTGGTAACAAGATTATAATCAATTAGCACCAATTGAAAAAATAGCTGCAGTGATGAAAACATCAAATTAGGTATAAGAATACGTCGGGTTATTTATTTTTTTAAATCAATATACTTCTTTAAAAGGTATAAGACATTTACCCACAATTTTTTTATACGTTTTAATTATATTATAAAAGTTAATCAACCTTTTAAGCTTTTGCTTTCTGTCTTTTCAATCCCCTAATGTTTGCTGTTTAGGCCACATCTGTATTAAAGTGCATATCACGCTTTGCGTTTTTCTATTTGCTTATAGGCAGGTAAATTTGGTGATATTGGTTTATGTGCTAAGTATACGGTTTAATCAATTGATGCTCACCAACACCCTGAAATTCATCCTCATTATTAGTATAAATTCATTCAATGATATAAGAACATTGGGGGTAATGCATCGTCTTGTCAAAACTAGGTTGAGTTAATTGAGATTTATCTGGGTAAATAGCGGCATAAAGCTCACGTGAATAAGCACCAATATTGATGAATTAATATTTTTTGTTTTTTTATTTTAAGGTAAAGTTAAACAGTTGATATCGAAATATTCCCTTTGCCCGGATTGGTTGGCTTATCGTGTTGAGCTTGTCGTATTCATTTATCTTCTATGGATTTTTTGACTTTAACCCAATATTTAATGCCGTCGCGTATGGCTTTATAAGGTTTGTTCTTACAGCTTACACGGCCGAACAGTTTTAGTCTGGCTTATTTAACACCTTATAGATGGTTGAATGGCTGGCCAAAAAGCGTATAGCCAAATCGGTGATGGTTATTTTTCTTTATGATAAAGTCGCTATATATATTTTGTTTGTGATAAAGGATCAGTTTGTTTTTTATATCTTTTTTATGTCTATTTATTACCGTAGTTTCTTTATTTACTGTAAACAATGCCAGTAATTCCTGCAAATTAGGGCTCGGAATACATAGATTACTTAATAGCGCGATTTTAATTATATATTATTCCAATAGACATACAATTCAGTTTTATCTATATGATTTGAACAGTTCGTCTTGATGATTTATAACTTATTTGATTGTAATTAAATAAATATTATGATAAATTAGTTTAATTAAATACAACGAAAATAATAATTTGTTTAGTATATTGTTATTAGCAGTTAGCTTTTAAATTCACAATATTTAGAATTTAGTCATTAAGTTTTCAATTCTAACAAAGAGTGTATTCATAAAAATGGAATTAATAAATAAATTAGTAGATGTATTTCCAACTCGTCCTTTAAAGGTCATGAAGCTAAAACAAGAAGGCCGATTACATCAGACAAGAAGAATATTTGCGGTAATAATTTGCCTTGTATTAGCACTGTATATAGCGCTGAAAGCTTATCCTGGATTAGTTGATGATTATAAAATATCACGTAATCCGGTTGTGGTTGACAATCATATAGAAGGCAAATGTCGTGTTAAATATATGTTTAACTATTGTTCAGTCAAAATTACCACTGATGATGGGGACGTCATTGAAAGAAATTATACTTTTATTGGGGGTAAACGTGGAAATTATCATGTTGTGGCTGTAGCTTCTGCCGATGATCCATCATTAGTTACAATCGATTTAGCTATTAATAATATGCTGACTCAATTTGTGGTTATTACCGCGCTTATTCTATTGTTGATGTGGGCGATATGGATGAATTTGGTCTACTTCTTAAGAACACGTAAATCGATAAAAGTTCTCGATGAAATGAATGGGCAAAGATTAAAGCCAGTAATAGTGCCGATTAAATTAAAATCTTATGGTCCAATAACGACCGTTTTATATCATGCCAACAATATACAAGGTATAGATGATAAATATGTAGCCCACTTTCATGATAAATCGGGCGGCGGACCAATCATTATAGGAGAATTGATTAAGGATAAGGGTAATGCTTTGGCCGTAATCGGGCAAAACGGTTCGGTTCCTATTATTCTCGATCAAGATTTAACGCGCTGTGATTTCACCGATAATGAAATTCAAGCATTAAAAGAAGTACTCTCTTAATGCTGATATGATGTCAAAAATAGTAAAATCCGTTTAAGCTTAAAATGGACATTTTCTCAATAGGGCGATGGTATCGCCTTATTTTTTTACTTTTCTAGATGGCATTTTGGTTTTTGCTGAAAAATTCCTATTAAATAAACAGACTATACGCTATTTTTGTTTTTTCTTTTTAAATAGCTATCTTGTAAAAAACCTAATTAATATTCTAGTAAGCTTAATGTTGTGTGTTCACATTTTCCGCTGCATAAATAACGTTATTATGATTTGCTGGAAAATTCGATATTCGTTACCTTATGTTTTCTAATCTATTGATTAGCTCAACGAAGTAAATCAATAGCCACAATAAATTCATTCAGGTATTGTCGGTCTCATTATTATCATAACCAGTAGAGCAGCTGATATTCAGAGTGTTGTCGTCGGACTAAGGTCGGGTATTTAGCTGAACCATGCAGATGGTTTGATTTGCACAAAATATTGGTTTATACACAGCTGATCCAGTGTATACGAGAAAGATTGATTGTCTTTAATTACCATAAAGTCCTTTACAATCAAGCTTTATTGGCCTTAATCAAATCATAAACTCGACTATTGCTCCAAAATTATCAACAATTTTATCCACAGGATCTAAGTGGATTAACATGGGTCCGTTTATCTACAATAAATTTCTCATTGTAGATAAAAGAGCAGTCTGCTTTAACAAGACAAAAAGACTTATGCTTGTGG
Source organism: Snodgrassella sp. (assembly GCA_024103515.1). Taxonomy (GTDB): domain Bacteria; phylum Pseudomonadota; class Gammaproteobacteria; order Burkholderiales; family Neisseriaceae; genus Snodgrassella. Next base: position 31,430 of record JAGGIK010000012.1, read on the forward strand.
ATAATATTGAGTTTCCACGCAATGGATGGTTTTAAAATTGAGAAGCACTCAATTTTTGCGTGTTGATTTAATAAATGAATACCACAAGCACCAAAGCTGAGCCGTTGTTGGATGTTTTGGTGTTTTGCAATAGACAGGTATTTTGGTGGTGGGGTATGCAAGGCTAAGGTGGTTCTGTTTATGAACAATTTAATACAGATTGTAGCGGAGAATATAAATTAACCTAAGTTTGTTTGTCGGTAATATTAATATGAACTGAGTGTAATTATTATAAAATATGTGAGTACGGTGATTTGGCTTGTTGTCACTTTCAGCAGGAAGCAAGCTGTGGCTAATACATATGAATATTAAATATTTTAAGCTCGAAGAATGATAAGCACGGTTATTAAATTTATATACTCTCCTGATTCTCACTTTTTATACCTATAAGCATGATTTAGCTGTGTGGTGGACTTATTGCGATAGATGCAGCAGTTACAATATGGTAGAAAGAGGGCTGGCATTAACCAAATATAATTATTGTGTCTAAGTTTAGGTATAAAGGTGAATCGTATATATTGTGAGCGGTTTATTAAAATTGTGGATATTTATGTGCTATGGAATTTCTGATAGTACGCCTAATCATAATATCTGGAAAGTGACATTCATACAGGTGATCTTTGGGTTCTTACTCTGCAAGCTATTACTGTTGTTAAGCTAGTTGATCTGATTAATGTCAATAGATAAGTAAAATGGCTGATCAAGTTGATTTAGATCTGTATGACGTAGCTGTTGTCAGAGTAGTCGGTGGTCGTTGCGTTTGTGATGATTATTACACTTACCGGTGCTTGGTCTTAACAATGGGGCTCTTTGCCACATATTCATAGCAAGAATGGGGGTGGGTATAAAATCGTCTAAGTAAAATGGGTTTAGTGCGCAATTTAAGGATAAACTAATACTTTTACACCATTAGATTGCTGTGATGAGGGATGGGTACGGTCGGAAGATAAATGATAGCAACTGATAATGCGCACGCTGGATGTTGTCCAGTATATAATCTGTCGCGTCAATAGTCTATTGCCAAGCGCAAACAGAAAAATAAGTGCAGTAAGAATGATTTATGGTTGGCGCAATTATATTCTGGGTAGTCATCATATGCCATTATTATTGTTATTTACGAATTAAATATGTTGATGATACAAATTTCGTCAAATTCTATGTTGATCTGAGACAAAGCTTCGAACCTACTATAAATTTTAAAGCCTAATAATTAATTATAGTAAATATGCTGCATATGAAGGCGATTTAAATTTGCTTTGTCTGGCTAACTCGTTAAAAATGGTTCAGCAGCATAAAGCATATTTTCTGGCCAATAATATGCCAGTTCCCTGACTTAGTATGCTAATGCTGTGGTTGCACATCAATCGTGTAATGATCAGAATATTTAAAAATGCTTAAAATGGTTTTAGTTATTTACACAAATGTTGATTTGCTTGGGAATTATGGGTAGCGTTATCAACACATTGATGGTGAGCAAAGTATGTAGAGATTGTTCAAAATAATTTATCAACATGATACCTATCTGGTGAATGGACGGTTGCGGGCGCTCAAGTCTCTGTCTAAGATAGGTGCGGACAATCAGGTAAATACTGCCATTCATTGCGCTGATGATTTGACTGAACATTGTCAGAAATCATCAGCAAGTGTTGTAGGAACGTGTTGCTATGCCGACTTTTGTGTCGGTCAGTGCAAATGCGGTGTACTGGCATCCATAGCGTATTGGTTCATTATTTTTTATCAGGCCATTTGCTGGCTGTGTCATCCGTTGATTGTTACTGCCAAACTGAATGCTAACCAAACTGAATGCTAAATAGGGCAATTATACCGGTAATCATGCTGTTATCGGGTGTGTTGCGGTTGCATACATTCATGCAGTATGCTGTTAATACTGCCGCTTAATTTGTATATCAGTGGCAGGCCTGTTTTGTTAGCGAATGTAGCAGTCAAATCATGGTGCTAAAAATTTTACTCTGTTTTGCCGATCATAAAATTATTGATGTTGTCTTCAAGCATCACGACAATACGCTTAATGGCATCTTTACTGCCCCAGGCTATATGCGGAGTGACGATGAGATTTGGCAGGTGCGTGCGCAATAATGAATTGCCGTTTACCGGAGGTTCTTGGCTGAGTACATCTACGCCTGCACCGGCCAACTGACCATATTTCAATGCCGCCACCAGTGCCTGTTCTGCCACCAGTCCTCCACGACCGACATTAATTAAGATTGCTTGCGGTTTCATGGCTTTTAATTCTTCTTCACCAATCATATTACGTGTCTGATCATTCAATGGGCAATGTAAGCTGATGATATCGGCTTCTTGTAAAACTTGCCTAAATGGAGTGTATCCAGGCCGTATTTGTGTTGCGTTTTTATGCTCTCCCCATAATATTTTCATGCCGAATGCCTGTGCTCGGTAGGCCACGGCCTGTCCGATACCACCACGACCAAATATTCCCAGTGTTTTGCCATTTAAATCCCGAATGGGCGCACCTTTATAGCAGAAATAAGGGCTTTTTTCCCACAACCCAGCTGCCACATCACGCTGATAAGCCGGTAGTTGTCGCATCAATGCTAGCATCAGCATCAACGTGTGCTCAGCAACGGCATCATTGCCATAGCCATGTACGTTGCGTATCTCTACGCCATATTGCTGTGCTGCCTCTAGATCAATATGATCAAGACCGGTAGCTGGTACGGCGATTAAGCGCAAATTAGGACTATTGTGGATGGCCTGGGCATCCAGTTGAACTTTATTGGAAACAACCACTGTGGCATTGGCGATGCGATGGATCACTTCGTCGGGATTGGTACGCGGGTAAGCGCTAACGCGGTGTGGAAAACGGAAGTTAAAATGATGATTAGGAAGGGTGGCGCGATCTAAGAAAACGATTTCACTGGTACTCATTTTGTCTCCTAAAATGTTCATATCATTTGAGCCGGTTTACATGCACAGTATTCTGCTCTATGTTACAGTGTACACTCAATATCACGAGAAAGTATTGATTATGGATTTGGTTATTACGGATTTGCAGCAAGGCACAGGTAAAGAGGCGGTGAAAGGCAAGGAAATTACGGTTCATTATACCGGCATGCTTGAGGATGGTACGGTTTTTGATTCAAGCGTGACACGGAAACAGCCGCTTACCTTTACGCTCGGTGTCGGCATGGTTATTACTGGCTGGGATCAAGGCTTTGATGGCATGAAAGAAGGCGGTAAACGCAAACTAACTATTCCGCCACATATGGCTTACGGCAGCCGTGGAGCTGGTGGTGTTATTCCGCCTAATGCAACGCTGATTTTTGATGTGGAACTATTGCAGGTAGAAGACTGATATTTTCAGGTGAGATTTAATCAGGCAGTCTAGGTTCAGGCTGCCTGAACTGCTTTAATTATGTGAGTTAGGTAATGAAAAACAATCCAATCATTGTTGCGGTAGCCACTGCACCCGGCAGGGGGGGGGTGGGGGTGGTCCGTCTTTCTGGTCAGAATTTACTGCCGTTAGCGCAAATTCTGTCTGGAGGGAAAACCCCAAAGCCGCGGGTAGCCATGTACACCGATTTTACCGATGATCAAGACCGGGTGATCGATAATGGTTTGTTGCTGTATTTTGCCGCACCAGCTAGTTTTACGGGTGAAGATGTGATTGAGTTACAAGGGCATGGTGGACCGGTAGTCATGCAGATGTTGTTACAACGCTGTGTGCAATTGGGTGCCCGTCTAGCTGAACCCGGTGAATTTACTAAACGTGCTTTTTTGAATAATAAACTTGACCTGGCTCAGGCAGAAAGTGTAGCTGATCTTATTGATGCATCCAGTCAGTCAGCCGCACGGATGGCGGTGCGCAGCCTGAAAGGTGCTTTTTCCAATGAGATTCACCAACTGGTTGACGAATTAATTACGTTACGTATGCTGGTTGAAGCAACATTAGATTTTCCAGAAGAAGACATTGATTTCCTGCAAGCTGCTGATGCCGCAGGTAAATTACAACATTTGTGGGCAGCCGTTGCTCAAGTGCTGGTGCATGCAGAACAAGGTGTTCTGTTACGTGAAGGGATGAAAGTAGTGCTGGTGGGGGCGCCTAATGTTGGCAAATCTAGCTTGCTTAATGCGCTGGCCGGCGATGAGGTAGCGATTGTCACTGATATTGCAGGAACCACGCGTGATACAGTGCGGGAACAGATTACTTTGGATGGTGTGCCGGTACACATTATTGATACTGCAGGTTTGCGACAAACGGAAGATGTGGTGGAACGAATCGGTATTGAGCGCAGTCAGCAGGCTGTACAGCAAGCCGATGTTGCTTTGATTTTGGTTGATCAGCGCGAAGGACTGAATGAAACCACTGCCAAGATTCTCACGCAGTTGCCACCGAGCTTACATAAAATTGAAGTGCATAATAAAATAGATCTGACCGGCGAAGTGGCCGCCAGTGTTTCACGTGAAACAGGGCAGCTACAGGCCTTTACCACTGCGGAAACAGTGATTGCATTATCGGCAAAAAATGGTACTGGACTGGATTTATTACGGCAGGCATTGTTGCAGCAGGTGGGTTGGCAGGGAGAAAGTGAAGGCTTGTTTTTGGCTCGCACGCGGCATATTCAGGCTTTGCAACAGGCGCAACAAGAATTGGCGTATGCCGGTCAGTGCCAGCATAATCAGATTGAATTATTTGCCGAACATTTGCGCTTGGCGCAGAATGCATTAAATGAAATCACTGGCGAATTTAGTGCAGATGATTTGCTGGGGGTGATTTTCAGCCGTTTTTGTATTGGTAAATAGCGGAAACCGGTTAATGGGGCAGGAAATTGCGCTCTGATTAAACGGGAAGTGATATTGACTTTAATGCGAAATCGAAGCGGCACGCTTAAGCCCGAGTAGAAATTTAAACGGATTAATTGCAATGATGATGAGCAGTACTCTCGCCTTTGATAAGGTGTTGTGCATATTTGTTAATTATTGCTGTTGGTTTAAATGTATATACAATAGAGTTGTTGCGAAAAACATTTCGCAACAGCCTTATTAATGAGGCTCATTTTTAAGAAGAACGAAAACCGAATGGTACTTTGTGGCTGATTTAATCTTGATGGGGGTTAGAATCTTGGGCGAAAAATACCAATGGTTTACTGCGATGACGATAAGGTATTGTGTTCTACCTTTGGATAATCCAGCTGATGCTAATAAGTGGTTTGCTGCTATCATGTTATTGGTACAGGTCAGCACGGTCACTGTACTTTAGCTGCAGCACAGCATATCAGACAGATGGTGATACGCTAGTACCACCGACAGAATATAATTGCCGTAGTTTTTTCCTGTCTACTTTGCCAATGCTGGTCATTGGTAGCTCATTAGTCAGGATGATTTTTTGGGCATCTGGTAACGGGCAACGTGTGTTTTTAGCCAGTCATGGATGGCCGCTGCGGTTTGCGTGGCATTTGCTTGTAATACAATAAAGGTCTCCAGTCTTTGTTCGAACCCCAGATCTTGGACACTGATGACAATATTATTGGCGATGTGCGGGTGATCTGACAGGATTTTTTCAAGCTCAAAAGGATAAATATTTTCACCGCCAGATATAATCATGTCATCGGCACGACCTTTAAGATAGTAATATCCAGCAGCATCTCTGTAGGGTAGATCGCCGGTGGCTACCCACTGATTATTGCCAAGTGTGGACCAAGTACATTTGATATAGAGTTCGCCTACTGTATGTACTGGTTGATTGTTTAGCATTAGTTTGGCTGACAGCCCTTTAATGGGTTTACCAATTGTAGATGGGTGTGTAGACAGATCTTCCGAAGCGGCGATCATGCATACACCTGCTTCAGAGGTACCATATAAATTGAATAGTATTTTACCAAGACTATTTAATATTTGGCTGACCAATGCTGGTGTAATGGGGCGCCTCCGGTAATGATGCAGCGTAGGCTATTTAGCTGTGCTTTGGAGTGAGTCATCATTCTGGTTAGCATTAGGAGGACCAGTGTAACGACTTCGATGTCATTGTTGGCAATTAGCTGACAGGCTTTTGGTATATTAAAGCATCGGGTAAGAAATATGGTGGCACCAATTAATACGGATATACAGAGGGTGGCTATACCAAAGCCATGGTAGATCGGTGTGGCAATGTATATTTTTGGCAATGACTCAGATTTAATTTTACGAGTAGTTGGTAGAAAGGACTGATGAAGTTTTGCACCTTACTGCTGCGCCCAGCCATTTTGAAGCAACCAGTGGTGCCACTGGTAAGTACGGTTAATTTTGAACAGTGTGTCACTTTACGTTTGACTGAGTCACTTGGAATAGAAGCGTTTAACAATGACTGTACACTGGTCTGGTTATAATGATGGATTGGCAAGGTTTTAACTGCTGGTAAGGTGTTTATTTCTGAATCGTGGATAATCCAGTCTAGCTGAAGATTGTCGTTGATATTTTGTAATTGCTTGGCTGATAATTCGGTCTTTAGTAAGTAAATATCAGCACCTAATGCAGCCAGTGCAAAGATGATATGTACGAGAATAGGTTGATTGGTAGCCATAACGGCTATTTTTTGATGAGGTTTAATGGCGCAATGCGTATTTAGCTGGTCTGCCAGATGCTGGGACTGGGTATAAAGCGTGCGATAATCAATATTGTAGTAGTCTTCACTAATGGCTGTTTGCTGTGGTGACAGTTTTTGCCGTACGTAGAGTAAGGTCATTAGGTTCATGTCATCTATGCGGATGCTGTTAAGCAGATGCCAGATACCACTAAAGGTTAATAGCTGACTGCGATATAAGGCTTTCAGCGTTTTTATCATTGTTTTCTCTTTATATAGTAATAATTGATTTTTAACCAGAGGTTATTAAACAGCACTGATGCCAGTTGTGCAGTAATGGTCCACCAAGGTTTGTAATGCCGTTTCTGCGTGAGCAGTAAACGGCAGATGAGGATTGCAGCTTGTTTGGGTTGTAAGGCGGGCGCATGGTTATATATTTTGGTCCGTTCGATCATTCGAGTTCTGACTAACGCTAGGTAGGCTGTTGAAATTTTGATATGCTGATTTTCTAGCTCAGCACTGGCGCAGCGTAGCCACTGGTCAAAGACAGTTTTCGATGCTTGATACGCAGTCCAATTGACGGTTGGTGCCAGCAGTACGTTAATAGCGGAGACATTGATAATCTGTCCATGGGTCTGCTGTAATTTTGGGATCAGTGCTAAACACAGTTTAACTGGTGCAAGGTAGTTTAATTGCATGATTCTTTCAAAATCATCTGCGCGTTGCAATGACTGCTTGATTGGGCGACAGATAGAGATACCTGCGTTATTAATCAGTATGTCAATTTGATGGTGATGAATAAGGTTGAAAAATTATCTAATTGCTCAGGGTCGGCTAGGTCGATTGGATAAATCTCAAATTTGACTTTTTACGTGGAAAGTTGCTGCTGAATGTCTTGCAATTTTGTTTTAGTACGAGCCAGTAGAATAAGCTGGCATTCAATATCGGCCAAAATATGACAAATTGCTTCGCCAATCCCGTAGCTGGCGCCGGTAAGAATAATGGTTTTATGCTGTAACCGTTGCGCTAACAGCCTGAAATCGGGTTTGAAGACAGGAAAAAGAGCATAACCAAGCAGTGTGGTAAAGGTAAAGCTCATATTTCTCTAGTATGATAACTGGATTGAAAATCGATTACAGCGCTGACTGTTAAATTAATATCCGGATCATAAAAAACTGGACAGTTTTCTAGTCAATAATCCTTTAAGCAAAAAATTATCTGATGCATTAATAAACTATGGGCCAGTCAGATAATCAACAAAATCAAGAAAGAAATAGCTGGGCGATAAGCGTGAAAAATATTTGCTTATTGCCACTGATTTGCTTACCCCTTTGCCGTTAGCAACATGCAGCAACCCCTACCTATTTTAAGTATGACTGACCCAACATTGTGTAGAGAATTAAGCTAAGATGCTTCGATCACTTCTAAATCCTATTTAACTGAATATGGATAAAAATGGATTGAGTGTTCTTTGTGCCGTTTCTCTCCAAAGATAAATATTTACATATTAAATATTAGATTAACTTTGTAATAAATTAAAATGGTTTTGTTTAAAACATGTTTGTTGGGTAGTTGATAATTATCTGTATAAGTTTTATCCTGAATTCAAAATATAAAATTACAAAACTCAAAAAATAATTAAGATGAAAACATTCTAGGTTTAAAAACTCTTGGTTTCAATGACTTTATCTTCCTAAAAAATGTTCATCCCATGTTTATCACTGTAATAGATTGAAGCGGCTAGCGCTCGTTATCTTGTGCGACTTAAGTATTATATTTACCAATTTTTCTGTTTTTCAACCTGATCTTATTGATGGTATTGTTGCTGTTTTTACCGACTTAATAAGTCTCGTAGACGGCAGAATATCACGTCGTATGAGGGTGGAATTGAAGTGTATATTATTAATTGTAATCTTAAATCGCTAAATCGTTCTAAAGATTATCTTTAACGAGCAAACAATAGTAACCACTAAGCATTACAATAACCAATTATAAATAAATAAAAATAAAAGATTTTTCTTAGATATTAGCCAATTATTTAATGACAGGAGTTGTAGGAAAACGTCGCATTGTTAACACTTCGTAATTAAAATATTCCCCTAAAACTCATAAGGCGTTTTCCCCAAAATCGCTTTATGCGGTTTACTAGTATTATTATATTTAATCAATCGTTTAAGCTTTTGTTGTCTATCTTTTGAATCGCTAAATATTTGCTGATTATGCCTCATCTTTATTAAAGTTCGTATTACTCTTTCCGCTTTCCCATTCGTTTGAGGGCAGGCTGGTTTGGTGAATTTCTGAATTGATACGATGGTTATGACACGTTTTAACCAATTGATATTCACCTGTTCCTTGATATTCACATCGGTTAGCGGAATCAATGCATTCATTGGTACACGGGCATCGGGTTAACATATCATTTTATAGAAATAGTGCTGAGCTAAATTGGAATTTATCGGAGTCAATGCTGTATAGAGCGCGTGTGAACAATCAGCAATACCAATGAATAAATATGCTTGCGTCTTTTGGTTGGTTTCGTTTTTAAGTGACGGTAAACGTTTGGTATCAACCTGTAGCATTTTGCCCGGATAGGTTGGGTTATCGTGTTTAGCTTGCCTCTAAATTTATCTTCAATAGACTTTTGAACTTTAACCAGACATTTAATGCCATAACCAATGGTTTTATCACGTTCGTTCTTACTGGTTAAAAGCACAAACAGCATCAATCTGGCTTTTTAGCCGGTTATAAATGGTCGGACGACAGACCATAAAGCGTTTAGCCAAGCAGTGACGGATATTTTTTCTTAATGATATAAGCACTATATCTCTTGTCTATGATAAGGGATGAATTTTGTTTTTTTTATGTATATTCATCACAGTATTTTCTCAAGTGACTGTAAACAACGCGAGTAATTCCTACATATGAGTTTTAAATTTACGATGAATATTTCAATATAATAGATATGGTTGATTGGCTGGTATTTATTTTTGAGAATAATGATGCAGCAAGGAGAGATGGCTGTTGGATTCGGTTATAGCTTATTATCTGTTATCGGTTTGATTAGCCAGTTATTGAGTGGTAAGGTGATGAATGGCTAATTTAGCAAATTTGTAATTTGGTAGAATTTGATAAACCTAAAGCTGAATATTTGGCAGAAAATACTGATATTTGTTTTCGTTAAATAGATGAATACGAGAAATAAAATCATACCCATTGCAACTGTGTGCGATTTTAATATTAAGTGTGTAAAAGGGAAGGCGCTTAGTCGAAGCTGTTTTGATGGTTAAATAATCAATCAAATTAAGTATTAAAATATTGAATAATTTATTTTGCAAGGTCATTTGCAGCTGTGGTGTTTAGAATACTTGCAAATATAATTGTTTAATTTATGTCGATGAATTTTAGAAGTGTAGTTGCATCTTAACCATTGTCTGGTTTAAGAAAAAATTTTAATATTGTCAGTATTTGCACTTTATTATCCAAGCCAGTATCAGCAATTTAATGTGTGTCCATCGTTGTGGATTAGTGCTAGCTGAAATATTTTTACAGAGCTTGAATTAAAGCAAATCGTGGCTGTTCAATGCCGTTGATATTAACTGTTTCGTTAAACATCGCTTTGGGGCGTACCCAAAGAGAATAATCTCCATACAGACATTGATAAACAATGAGCTTTTCCTCTGTCTCGCTGTGACGAGCGGTACCGATGACCTGATACAGTTTACCTTTGTAATGTTGATAGATACCACGCTGCATGTTTATTCTTACATATTGAAAGTTAGGTTAGTGTAAATAAGGTGATTTATCTACTATAGGAATGATAAAGGATTGATGGCTAAATTGACAATATGTAGGGCGGTCTGAGCAAACTAACAATGATGAAAAACGGATAGAATAAATCGAGTACAAGCTACTACGATTAAGTTAAACAATGATATTGATGGCATGATATTCATCTTGACCTCAACGGTTTATTGTTCATTTTTTGCGTATAAATATCGAATCAATTGAAGGTTGGCATACCTACTTTATCAGTGATTTGCTTAGACAATGCATATTCACATTAAGCTATTCAGATAATGTGGTAGTCTAGATTAAAATCTGATTGCACCGTAATCAGTGTGGGCATTTTAATCAATAATGGATAAAAGCACTTAGCCAAAAAATCAGATTTCAATAATTATTGCATTCGACAAGACTAAACATAACCAGGTAAAATAGCTCAGAAAAATATCAATATGATTCTAAAAGAATTTATCTACTTTAGGCGCTATTTTAATCGCTGAACGCAAAAATAATTTTCTTTCTTAATAATCTGACGGTAAATTAATCTTGAACGGTAACCGCGGAGCGATAACGCTCAAGTAATAGATTTCTAAATTTATTGGTTGGATCCAGCTTAGATTTGAGTTTAAAAAACTGTTCAGCACCCGGATAAGCCTGTTTAAATTGCTCTGAAGTGGCATGTAATTGGTATGGCAAAAAATAGCTACCACCATTTGCCAAAGCGGCATCAATTAATTCTCGGGTCCAGATACCTACCTGTTGTTGACTTTGTTCATCTTTATTTTGTTGATAATAAATGACAAAAGCAAATACCTCAGTGTTTGCCCATGCCATTAAAGAACCGCTATCTTGATTGGCATGACGAATAGAAATATTAATCACATTAACATGATGTTTTTTCAAGATGCTGACCATCTGCGGATAGAATTCATCAAATTTTTCAACGGGAATAAAATATTCCTCTAAAGCGAAAGATTTATTTTTATTCTCAATCGGCTCTAGTTCAGCAACCCGATGACTGGCTTCATAATTACGCCACATAACCGGTTGCTGTTGAAAATCCACATTATCATGCAATTTTCGCAGCTGTTTACCGAAATCGGAAGACGCCACAATTTTTAATTGTCGTTTTTCTTTGGTATATTTTTTATTTAGTGGTCTTAAGCGTTCAGTGATTGTCAACGGTTCATCAGTCTGAACATAGGTAACGGCACGCACTTTTTCATATTCAGGGGGGTAAATTACTCCATTATGAAAAACAGCAGATTTGTCGGAACGAATATTTTCAACGAAATAACGATGATAATCAGCTATCGGCATCAGCTGATTAACTCTCTTTACTTTAACATTATCAGTCAAGCGCAAAGTGACCTCAGTAATAACCCCTATGCCACCATAACCACCAATGGCTGCATAAAATATGTCCTGATGCTCATGTGGACTAGCCAGTACCACCGAGCCATCAGCCAGCACAATCTTAATATTTTCTACCGACAGAATAATCGGACCTTCACCAAGATAGCGTCCATGTACATTCACACCCAAAGAACCGCCAATACTGAAATCGGCGTAACTTTGCATGATCTTAACCGCCAATCCGTAAGGATCAATCAATTGTTGCACCTGTTGCCAGCTGGCACCAGCTTCGATGGTTAACAATTTGTCTTCGGGATTGAAGCTGATGACATGATTTAATTTGCTGCTATCGATCTGGATTGCGTCTTTAAATGCTGTTTGTCCGCCCATACTGTATTTGCCACCAGCAATACTGATTGAGCCAGATGTTCTTTTGACCAACTCAGACACTTGCGCTGTTGACTCAGGTTGTACCACAGCCTTAATCTTGACTGGTGTCATGCCAGTAACATCATTGACTACAACGGCCTGTGCTGGAACCCATAGTAATAGCCCAAAAAAATAGCAGATTATTGGTTTGTTTTTAATTTTAATCATGTAAGGAATTTAACCTGAGACGTTTGCATAGCTAAATGTCTTTAATAAATAAAACAATAATATGTAAGGTTAATAAATAAAGCCATTTGTATATAGCCAATTAATCATAAACTGAATAGAGAGATTATTTGAATAAACTGCAAAGAATACCTTATCTACTCAGTAGCCTATGTTACAGTCAACCAATTATTTACTTAATCCAATTAGATGATTAACTGAGTATGTTAATTTTGATCTTGGTAAAAGTAATATCTCTTACAATTCATATCACAACTAATTAAATATTAAATGATAAATAATTATCTAGTAAATTCTAGCATAAATAGGTTTTTTTCAGTAAATATGATGACTTTTGTTTATATTGTTGATAAAAAGATGGAATAATCAGATAGATAGTGAAGATTTAAAATACAAACTTCACTTATTAGTCTTGTTATGATAGTAATTTATTTTAGTTATAGTCTCATTATCACGAATAGATTTAAATGTTAGTGCTTAAATCTAAATCGTAAATAGTAACAGTATTGCATTCAACTACAGGAAGATCAGTATGAATATAGTCGACATAGCAAAGCAGCGTTATACCACCAAGCATTATGATCAAAGCAAAAAAATCTCCACCGAACAACTGGAACAATTGCTGGAGGTAATCAGAAACAGTCCAACTTCTGTAAATTCCCAGCCAGGTCATTTTTTTATCGTGGATAACGATCAAGCACGTAGCAAAATCATGACAACTGGAACAATTGCTGGAGGTAATCAGAAACAGTCCAACTTCTGTAAATTCCCAGCCAGGTCATTTTTTTATCGTGGATAACGATCAAGCACGTAGCAAAATCATGCCGGCAATTATGGAGCCAAATCAGCAACGCGTTTCCACTGCTTCGCATACGTTGATATTCTGTGCTAAATCACCTTTAAATGAACAACACTTGCAAAACTTGCTGACACAAGAAGATAAAGATGGTCGCTTTAACTGTGACGAAGATAAACAAAAGATGGATCAGGGACGGCGATTTTTTGTTAATTACAACAGTAATACGCCGCAAAATCAGCTGGATTGGGAAGCAAAACAGCTTTATATCGCATTGGGACAGTTATTATTTGCAGCAGCGGCAATCGGGGTAGACTCAACCGCAATGGAGGGCTTTGATAAAGAAAAAATGGATGAAGCTCTTGACTTAAAACACCAGGGATTAAGAAGCATTCTGGTTGTGACCCTTGGTTATCGCTCCGTGGATGACAGCAATGCCAGCAGACCGAAATCTCGTCTGCCTAAAGAGCAAATATTTACCCAGCTATAAACCTGATTATAGATTTAGTCGCCATTGACCCTAGCTTAATAAGCTGTCATTACCTATGTGCCGAATATCTATTTGATTACATAATAATTTATGTTTTCTCACATCAATGTTATAAATCTTAATAGATTAGTCTAGATTTACTTGGTCTAAAATATATTATCTTATTTGCTATAATAAATTTGAGATTACCCTATGGCAAAAGATAACATAAAATTTTTAAGCCTGATCCAGACTAAGTTTAAATTTAAGGTGGTTATCTATTAATATAGTGAAATAATTAAATAGATAGTTTCACCTCTATTCTATATTTTGTTTATTTGCTCGTTAAAGGTGACGGTTAACTCCGTCACCAAATTTGATAATATACCGACTTATTGCACATTGCCAAAGTTGAATAGGCATCGTCCGTTTTTAACAGCTTGCTCTATCGCTAGATAAATCACCTTTTTCACGGTACCATCCGGTGCAAATACCTTACGTTGCTTGCTGGGACGGCCTAGTACACTATTTAATTGCCGTAGTATAAATGGCTTGACGCGAATTGCTTTGCATAAACAAATAATGTGTTCAGATAGCCCCAATTTCTACATCAGATTTGATGAATATAGCCGCTACGGTTCATTCCCATGCGATTCAATGAATAAATACCTATAAGGCTTATTCCTCTGTCACAGCAAGCTAAATAGCCTTTACATCTTTGGTCATTGCCTTATAAGCTTTTAATCGATCAATTTAAACTGTTGCCTCCCATATAGCTCGTGCCAAATTGAATTTTGGTTTCAGGATAAATCGTATTAATGGCATTCGGAATTCTATTTAATCCATCCGCACTGACAAAATATC
>JAGGIK010000013.1 GCA_024103515.1 Snodgrassella sp.
ATAATTCTTTCCATACCTGTGCGGCTGTTGGTGTTAATTGCTGTTGCAGTAAGGCATGTAAATCGGTAAACAGACGGCCGGTTAAATCGAGATTAGCTGTTAATAAAGCCGGAGTAAGCGGAAATTCAGCCGTATCGTCTGACGGGAGCACCCATGCAGCTTGTGCACAGCGCTCCAGCAAGGTTTGCTGGGCATGGCATATAGCAGCAAGAAGCTGTAAATATGGCTGCCAGTCGCTGTTGTCTTCTGCGGCCAGTTCACTCAGGCGCAATGCACGCTGGCTGAAAATATCGGTCTGAGGCTGCTGCCAGAATGGGATATGAAAAAATTCCTGTGCCTGTATGGCTTCTGGTGTTGCTTGTGTTTTCATGTATCTATGCTATCTGATAGTGGTTACTCATGATGATGCGATTGTGCTGATACCATTATCAATGATTAAAATAACTGAGTTTAACCAAAATTATGCATTCTGTCTGGATTTGCTGGCGGTTATTTTGCGTGTATAGCTCAAAGCTGATGACAGTTAATTGTTGTGTTAATACCCCCAGCTGAGTACACGATTCACAGTGAAAATGATGCTAATTGTTTGAGTATCTTATATTAATTAGGTCAAAAAATAATTTTTGAGATTTTTAAGGGTATTGTGATTATACTTATTGTTTAGTATTTTAGCCCTTAACGATTGCACTGTTTGTACCAACCATTTACCATGTCCGATAAATCTCAATTTCCTTTTTCTATCAGCCCCAGCACTCTTTCTAAACTAGCTAAATTGAATATCAGCAACATCTGGGATCTGGCTTTACACTTGCCATTGCGTTATGAAGACGAAACGCACATTACCCCTATTGCCGATGCACAGCTCGGTGTACCGGTACAAATTGAAGCAACAGTTATTCATCAGCAAATTCAGTTTCGACCTCGCCGCCAATTAGTAGTACAAGTTAAAGATGTTTCTGGCCATATGCTTTATTTGCGATTTATTCATTTTTATCCCACTCAACAAAAGCAACTGGCACAAGGCAATGTTATTCGGGCACTCGGGGAAATCAGACACGGTTTTTTGGGGGATGAAATGGTACATCCCAAAATCCGTACCGATATTGAAAAAGGCTTATCAGAAAGTCTGACGCCGATCTACCCTACTGTTAATGGTCTAAACCAGCCTACCCTGCGTCGTTTAGTTGATTCTGCCCTCAAATCTTTACCAGCTGATGATACCTTGCCTGTTTCACTATTAGAACAACTGCAGCTGCCGCCCTTAATAGACAGCCTGCATTTTCTGCATTCTCCGCCACCACTATATACTGTGCGGGATTTACATGAAGGCACCTTACCGGCATGGCAACGTCTGAAATTTGATGAATTACTGGCACAACAATTGTCTATGCGCCTGGCACGACATCAACGCCTGAACGGTCATGCATTATCCTTGAATGGTGATGGCCATATCAGCCAGCCACTATTGGCTAATCTTGGCTTTGAACTGACCCATGCACAACAACGGGCAATAAGAGAAATTACGCTAGATCTAGCACAAAACCATCCTATGCACCGGTTATTACAGGGCGATGTCGGTAGTGGAAAAACTATTGTCTGCGCTCTTGCTGCCGCTATCGCCATAGAGGCGGGATTTCAAGTAGCCGTGATGGCACCAACAGAAATTTTGGCCGAGCAGCACTACCTGAAATTTCAGCATTGGTTTGCTCCATTGGGTATTCAGATTGCCTGGTTATCAGGTAGCATGCGAAAAAAAGCCAGAGAAGAAACCAAAAGCTTACTAACTAATGGTACTATACAATTGGTAATCGGCACGCACGCTTTATTTTCGGAAGATATTGAATTTAATAATCTGGGACTGGTGATTGTGGATGAACAGCATCGTTTCGGAGTTGCCCAGCGTCTGGCCTTAAAAAATAAAGGGGATAGTGTCCACCAGTTGATGATGTCGGCTACACCAATTCCGCGTACATTGGCCATGAGCTTTTTTGCTGATTTGGATGTGTCGGTCATTGATGAGCTGCCACCTGGACGCACACCAATTATCACGCGTCTTGTTAATAGCAGCCGTCGTCATGAAGTAGAAAAATTAGTTAGACATACTTGTGCACAGGGACAGCAGGCCTATTGGGTGTGTCCTTTGATCGAAGAATCCGAAGTATTACAACTACAAACGGCTGTAGATACAGTAGCTGAACTGCAAAATTCATTACCAGAGCTGACAATCGGTCTGGTACACGGACGATTAAAGCCGGTTGAGAAAGCAGCGGTAATGGCTGCTTTTGTGCAAGGAGATATCCAAGTACTGGTAGCCACAACGGTAATTGAAGTTGGTGTAGATGTACCAAATGCCGCTTTGATGGTGATTGAACATGCAGAACGTATGGGGCTGGCGCAGTTACATCAGCTGCGCGGTAGGGTGGGTCGCGGAGCAGCATCCAGTAGGTGCGTGCTTCTTTTTAGTGAACCATTGAGCGATATGGCTAAAGCCAGACTAAAAGTCATTTATGAGAATAACGACGGCTTTGAAATAGCCCGTCAGGATCTGCATCTACGTGGTCCCGGTGAGTTTCTGGGCGCGCGGCAAAGTGGTATGCCAATGCTGCGTTTCGCTAATTTGGAAGAAGATTTAGCATTGTTGGAAAAAGCGCGGGATGTAGCACCAATGCTAATTGCGCAGCAACCCGAAGTGGTGAAAAAACATTTACACCGCTGGTTGTCACAGCGCGCAGCTTATCTAGGTGTTTAGTCAGGGATAAACACTATTGGCAGCAATAGGCTTCAAAATAAAAAACCTGTCTGTTATTCAGACAGGTTTTTAAAATCTGGCACGCCCACGGGGAATCGAACCCCGGTTACCGCCGTGAAAGGGCGATGTCCTAACCGCTAGACGATGGGCGCCTTAGTTTGATGGTGCACCCGGAGCGATTCGAACGCCCGACCCTCTGGTTCGTAGCCAGATACTCTATCCAACTGAGCTACGGGTGCATTTGTTTCGATCTCGTTAACGAGTTACCGAAAATTAGGAAGCGCGATAATACTCAATTTACTGATGTTTGGCAAGTATCAAATCAGTATTAAATGCACCCATAATATTCATATTATTGTTTTATATAATTATTTAAACACCCACCCAAACCCAATTTTACAACATACCAATGCCAGATACTTCACGTGCTAGTCTAGCGGCCGTGTTGTCAGTCATACCACCGATAAAATCAAGTATTTTCATATATGCCTGATATAGATTATCCTTTTTATCGAGTTTTTGTTCTCTTAATAAAGACAGTGCTAGTTCCTGTCGCCGACTAACGGTTGGTGCTTTAATATAAGCATGTACCGCAGGCACTAAAATATTCAGAATTGAGGCCAGACAAGGGAAAGTGGCAATTTCAGTGATTAATTTGCTGCCATGACGGAAAATACGTGTTCTCGCCAATTCTTTTGCTTCATTTAATGCTTCATTGACATCAGGGCTGGCCAAGGCTAGCAGATCCTTACCTTGATAGGTCCCCTTTAATAAATCACGATGATGGGTAATAAAGGTTTGAGCGATATCTTCCACCGCTCGGCCAATTGCCACACCCCTAAGCCGTGCACAATGTTCACGGCTACTCAAAGCCTGCCATGTATATTCATGATTAGTCAGTTTGGAAAGAATTTTTTCAACTTCATCAACTCGGAGTAAATCAAGCTCAACCGCATCCTCCAGATCAAGTAAAGCATAACAGATATCATCCGCAGCTTCCATTAAGTATGACAAAGGATGGCGCACCCAATGATTTTCACCGATCAACGGTAAACCCAATTCCGCAGCAATAGCCCTAATAATGGGCAATTCTGTTTGGTAAATGTTAAATTTTCCGTCCCTGTGCGAGGCTGAACTTGTCCATGGGTATTTCAGCAATGTACCAATCACTGCAGCAGTCAGCCTCATACCGCCATCATTCTGATACATTTCGAGGCTGGTAATCAAGCGCAGGCTGTGGGCATTGCCTTCATAGGTTTCAATATCACGACGTTCCGCTACAGTTAAATCCTGCAAATAAGAACCATTCTGTGGATCGCGGAACCAGTCACGCAGAGCATCTTCGCCAGTGTGACCAAAGGGAGGATTACCAAAATCATGAGCCAGACAAGCTACCTGCACTATAGCACCAATATCAGCAGGATGATTGACAGGTGGAAGAAAACCACCTTTATTGAGCATCACCCCTACTCTATTGCCTAAACTGCGCCCCACGCTGGCCACTTCAACACTATGTGTTAAGCGATTATGGGTATGATCATGTGTGGCGAAAGGATGTACCTGTGTTTTGCGCGCCAGCCGGCGAAAACCACTGGAAAATACCACGCGATCATAATCAATATGAAAATCGGTACGTAACGCCTCTGCCCCTTCTTCGCTGGAAGCGGTGACTGTGGGAAGAATCTGCCCATTTTCAGGTTTAAAACGTTGGGTACTTAATAAATTTACCCATTGCATGAAATCAGACTTAGATTTAGATTTATTCATACCAAGTATGTGAACGCGCTCATGCACTTTGCTGATTTTGCTTTCATCACGCCAGATGCCAATCATCGGTACCACTGAGCCTAATTCAACTTATTCTTTCTATAGGTATTATGCTTATCAGATGATAACATACCCATGCTGCCGCGTTAATTAAAAATGATTTTTCCATTCGCGTAAACAGCTCAATACAGCCAATGGTTGGTTAACTGCTTCTGCCGATAAACCATGGTTAATCACTGCTGCCTTCACTTGTGGCTGTTGCAGCCGCAAAAACGGGTTAACCAGACGCTCATGGGCGATGGTAACCGGTAAAGTTGGTAAAGAGCCTGCTTTATGCAAAGCATATTTGATTGCCAGATTATCCGGTTCTACTGTCTGAGCAAAGCGTAAATTAGCTGCGGTATATTCATGTGCCGGATATAACCATGTTGATGCCGGCAAAGTGTCCAGACGTTGTAGACTGTGATAAAGCTGAGCCATGGTACCCGTAAAAACTCGTCCACAGCCTGCACTAAACAGGGTATCTCCACAAAATACCCGCAATAACTGACGGGAATTTGTTAATAAATAAGCCAAATGATCTGCAGTATGCCCAGGGATATGCCATATTCGCACAGAATGATCGAAACAATTCAACTGACTGCCTTCTGCCACGGCTGTATTGACCCCATTCCAACTATGATCACCATAGACATGGCACTGCGGATAAGCTTGGGTCAGTGCAGATACGCCACCGATATGATCTGCATGTGCATGCGTTAGCCAGATCGCCGTTAAAATCAATTGATGAGCTGCTAAATACTGTAACACCGGCTCGGCTTGACCCGGATCTACCGCAATTGCCTGATTTCCATGTTGTAATAACCAGATGTAATTATCAGCGAATGCTTTTAGTGGAACAATTTGAACCATATGTGCTGACCTCAACAATGCATTAGCCAATATTGTAAAGCAATCAGTGTTTTTCCATCCCTAATCGAATTATTTATCAGCGCCGCGCGCGCTTCTTCCTTATCCATCAAAACGGGTTGCACAATTTCATCATCATCCGCAGCCAAAGTACTATTAGCCTGTACATTCTCAGCCAGATACAGATACATTTTTTCATCACCAAATCCGGGAACTGTGTAAAACGTATGAATTAATTTAACTTCGGTTGCGGTATATGGCGTTTCTTCGGCCAGTTCCCGTAACGCAGCATGCGCAGGATCTTCTTTAACATCCAGTTTTCCGGCTGGAATTTCTAGCAATGCTTCTCCCACTGGGTATCGCCACTGTTTGACCAATACCACCTTTTTTTCAGATGTGATGGCCAACACGGCCGAAGCCCCCGGGTGTTGTACTACAATCCGCTGTGCTTGATTACCATTAGGCAGACCAACTGTGTCTTCTTTCACTTGCAAAAAAGAACCACTATACACTTCACGACTGCTAATTTTATATTCTGTTAGATCCATTAACATCATCCTCAGCTAGAATTAGAAGCCATAGCGTAGACACTTTTGAAATCTATGGCAATATGAAAATATTTTCTTTTTACCTATAATCATGCTACAACCAATTGATGCAATTAATCGGTCAATCCTAATTTAATCTCCATTATGCATAAAGCATACATGTTTTCACCATCCATTCCACATATTCCTCATCACTTAGTATCAGATCATCTTTGGTCATCGCATAGCTAGCTTCCAGTTCATTATTGGCACCTTTTCGCTTACTCACTTTGCTGGATATCAGTACTGACAGCTAAACCCATGTGCTTATTTTTCAGCTTATAGCTGCGATTGTCATATCCTAACCATAAGTTAAAACATCATCTATCTATTTTTTAGTCAACGTGGACAATTAAACCATTAGATAGGAAACAGTATAATCACATGGCTACTCTCCTCAAGTAGTTTTTGTTTAATTGAACATCAATATTTCTCTGCGAATATTGAGCCTAAAGCTCATGAATGATCAGCTTATCCTCAACAGCCTGTAATTGTTCCAACCAATGGAGATGGACGGTCGAAGTATCCAGATTGGGATGGGCAATAATAACCAGTGTTTGATTCATATTTAATCTCTTAGTTTAACCTTTAATCATATGATTATAATATTAATATACAAAAATTAACATTTAATGTTTGGGATTTTTAGTCTTTATTATCCTGTAAACACAATAATATAAGCAGATTGTTACAATCCAGTACAAATTATAAATTTTGTCTTACAGTTTAATCGAATTAATTATTTTTTATAGCAAAAGCCAACAATGAAAATAAAATTATTGCTGAACATATTGAAGCTTTAAGATTCATTTAATTAGAGCGTACATGCTTTAAAAAATAACTGATATTATGTACAGATATTAGTCCACCCTAGAGTTTACTTTTATTTTCGTGTTTAATTAGCCAATAATTGGGAAAACATTAATACTTTTAGACTTTCAGCTAGATCATTTTTTATGTATTTATCTTTAATTACCATAGCCTCAGGTGCTGCATTCGGCGCCATTTTAAGATGGCTGCTTGCGTTAAGCCTGAATACTTTGCATTCGACTATACCCTATGGCACACTGGCGGCAAACTGGATAGGAGCTTATCTAGCCGGGATGGCTGCAACTTTTTTAACTCATTACGTAGATATTGCTCCGCAATGGCGTTTGCTGATTATTACCGGATTTCTTGGAGGATTGACAACCTTTTCTAGCTTTTCTCTCGAAGCCGTGCAATTATTACAAACACATCGTTGGGGATTGGTGCTAACGCATACTCTTCTGCATACAGGCGGTTCGATAATATTAACCATACTGGGCATGTTAAGCATGCAGTGGATGATTAGATAAACCCTTTCTTTTATTTTCCTCAGCCAAAATCTCTTATTATTCTGATAATTTTTAATCATTTTATTGGATTTGTAATCTTCTTCACAAATAAAACAGTGTAAATAAACTATAGTTAGTATCGAACTCATATAAAAATAACGCAGCCTATTTTAATGCTTTATATTCAATGTGTGTCATCTTATTTAATGCCTCATGCGGTCTTTTGCTGTTATAACTTTTGATATTATATAAAGAAAACACATAATAGCTAATGCATACATCATTTTATTTATATACGTTGTTAGCACACTCTCACTATCATGGTAGAGTATATCGACAAAAGAAAATGTTGTTGGTATAAGACATGCAATTCATTTTAGACTGTGTATTTCAAAATATTATAAAATACCCGAATATAATCTTTTTTTTGCTATTATTATGATTGAATTTCAAAATCCAAGATTACAACACAATTATAAAGATGATTACTTATTTGAAATAAAAATAATTTTCCACTTTTTATCAAATAAAGATCGTAAGACTACTAAGCAACATTATACAACTCTCATTTAGGCTAATAAATAATTTTATATAGCATGTACTCCAAAAATTAGATAACTTATTTTAAAATAATTATTTTTATTTTATTAGGGGTTTTTATGAAAACTACTGTAGTTAAATTTGCAATTACTTTTAAAATAAAGGCAAAATGGAGCAAAGAAGCCAAAAAAAATAACTCAACATTAACCGAATAGATTATTAATAAATTAAACTCGGATATTAAATTTGATTGTAATCAACATGTAGATTTGCATAATGATATTCTCCCATCACAGCGATATTTTATATCGATTACTGTTCCGAAAGAATATAAAGGGTACTGGGTTTTTTCATCAAGATCTCTAGGGAAGAAGTTAAGAGTTTGGATAGTTAATAAATTAAATCATGGTATTGATTGAAATTTAATACTTTTAGATTTGGTTCTTTCTTTGTCCTGAATACGCTATCAATTAAAAAATAGCGTTCACTGCGTAACAATTTGTAAAAAAAATTAAACAGTGATGTCTTGAATCCATCATTACGTTTTAAATGATCAGCGATATCTTGCAATAAGACTTTTTGGATCAAATTAGCAATAGTTTTTTTTTTTAAATTTCATTATCTGTGTTTTTAAAGTCTTTCATTGTACCTCTAACTTAGTAAAAAAATTTTTGATTTTTTATTTTATTGATTTTAAATAAATATTTATGTCATTTTTATAATTAGCCATTCTTAGGTTACCTTTCATGCCTGCGCCAGATTATCAAAAAGATATCAATTCAATACATCTGTGCGATATGTAGGATTAAATCGATTACTATGAATATTTCATATTGAGATCTAATCTAATATAAGTATTAGATTTGTATATATCAAACAATCAAGAGTTTAGATGGAAAGTAACCAAAAATGGCTCACTATTTATACTACTGAAAACATATATTTAAAGTTTAATCTCAGATATATTTTATATAATGTATAGGTTAATCATCTGAAATAATTTAGCCAATGGCTTCTATGAAATTATTTATATTTTGTGTCAACTGTCAATTTTTTATATAACCTTATAACCAAACAATCAACATCACTAATTCTTGTGGAGCATCTTTTCCATACTCTTTCGATATTGAAAGAAGTAGCAACTAAGCTGATAAAGAAGTCATGAAACTGTGTCTTTTTAAATTTTTTCCGTTAATAATTTTTTTAATTAGCTATTTTTAAACATACTTTCATACTTTAAGGTTCCAGCAGTGAAATAATAAAAATAGCGAAATAAAATTTCTTTTGGTTTCATCTTTGCTTATTTACATTGGATTTAATATTATCATTTGGTTTGTTTATTATTTTTGAATAAATTATCCCTCTTCACCAAAAGACTGTTTTTGGTGATTAATGATTATACCCACCTTGAAATAGTAATATTTCAAATTTCTAGATCAATTAAGTTCAATTTTTCTGTAACGTTCCCAACTAATAATGATTTACCCATCAACAGGTTTTTCAGGCGTATTGAGTATAAGCTGATAAAACGCCGCATTAAGCCAGTGGCCAAATTTAAAACCGATCTGCGCCAAGGTACCTGCATGTGTGAAACCAAGCTGTTCATGTAAGGCAATACTTCCACTATTATCGGCATCAATTACACCAACTAAAACATGTTTGCCAGCAGCTCGCGCACGGATAATCAGCTCGTCCATTAATTTTTTAGCCAGGCCCTGTCGTCGGTAATCTTTGTGCACATAAACACTGTGTTCAATTGTGTATTTATTGGCAGGATAGTCACGAAATGCACCCCATGAAGCAAAAGCCAGTAATTTTCCTTGGCCATCAACCACCCCTATCACCGGACAATGCTGCGCCTGTTTAGTGGCAAACCATTTTTGCATTGATTCAGGTGGACGTGGGTGATAATCATATAAAGCAGTTGAATTAACAATTGCATCATTAAACAAAGCCAGTATGGCTTCTGCATGTTCTGTTTCATTACAATCTATCAAATATATTTCGTTAGGTTGTGCCCTGCTCATCTCCATCACCCTCATATAAAAAGGACTGCCTGAAAACAAGCAGTCAAGATTAATTAAATTACACCTTTTTTAGCTAGGTAACCTTCGTAATCACCCAAATAATATTCGAAGCCACCTTCACCGTCCAGCTCAATTATCTGAGTAGCCAGACTAGATACAAATTGGCGATCATGAGAAACAAACACCAATGTACCCGGAAATTTTTCCAGAGCCATGTTTAACGCTTCGATACTTTCCATATCCATATGGTTGGTCGGTTCATCCATTATCAACACATTAGGTTCCTGCAAAATCAGTTTACCATATAACATGCGCCCTTTTTCACCACCGGACAATACCTGTACCTGTTTGCCTACTTCATTACTTCCAAATAGCAGACGCCCCAGTGTACCACGAATAACCTGTTCATCATCGCCTTCTTTGCCCCATTGACGCATCCAGTCGGTTAGAGTTGCCGGTTTGTCAAAATCATTTTCATGATCCTGTGGGTAATAACCTACCTGTGCTTTTTCAGCCCATTTAATTGTCCCTGCTTCGGCTTTAATACCCTCTGCATAAGCTTCTTCATAAGCACCAGCCAATAACTTCAATAAAGTGGACTTACCGGCACCGTTTGGTCCAATGATGGCTAAACGTTCGCCTGCATCGAGCATAAAACTCAGATTTTTAAATAGCTGCTTATCAAAACGCTTCGATAATCCATCAACTTCCAGTGCTTGACGATGTAGTTTTTTCTTATCGTCATAATTAAAGCGGATAAATGGACTCTGGCGACTTGAAGGCTTAACTTCCACCATATCCGCCTTAATTTTATCTGCTAGCTTAGCACGACTGGTAGCCTGACGGGCTTTGGATTTATTGGCGGAAAAGCGCGCCACAAATTCCTGTAGTTCCTGTAACTTTTCCTTGGCCTTAGCATTGTCTTTCAGCGTTCGTTCACGCGCTTGTGTCGAAGCCAGCATATAATCATCATAATTACCTGGATAAAGTGTGATGCCACCATAATCGACATCAGCCATATAAGTACAAACTTCATTCAGAAAATGGCGATCATGAGAAATAATAATCATGGTTGATTCATAGCTGTTTAACACTTCTTCCAGCCAGCGGATAGTATTAATATCCAGATTATTGGTTGGTTCGTCTAGCAGTAGAACATCCGGTTTGGAAAACAATGCTTGCGCCAGTAATACCCGCAGTTTAAAGCCCGGAGCTACTTCACTCATGGTCGCATTGTGCAAGTGTTCATCAATACCTACACCAGCCAATAGCTCAGCAGCGCGCGCTTCAGCCGTATAACCATCATATTCAGCAAACTTTGCTTCCAGTTCGGCAGCATGCATATAATCGTCTTCACTGGCTTGCGGATTGGCATAGATGGCATCACGTTCAGTCATCGCAGCCCACATTTCGGTATGCCCCATCATCACCACATCCAGTACACGCATATCTTCATAGGCAAACTGATCCTGACGCAGCTTACCAAGACGCATACCGTGATCAATTGCGACTTCTCCGCTGGTCGGTTCAAGATCACCGCCTAAAATTTTCATAAACGTAGACTTACCTGAACCGTTGGCGCCGATCAGACCATATCGATGGCCGCCACTAAATTTCACAGATACATTCTCAAATAATGGTTTAGCGCCAAATTGCATCGTAATATTATTAGTACCAATCACAGACGTGATTCCTTAAAGATTTTGTCAAAATAGGCTAATTTTAACATAAGGCGGTAATAAAATTCGGAAAACCGGTGTTTATAGACTACAATAAAACCATAATAATTGTAAAAGAAACACTTATTTGTTTTTATTATCTATGCATCATGCCCAAACTTACTCTTAAGCTAGTTTTGTTATTACTGATTGGTGGTATTATTGCCGGTGTGGTCGGCCTATCGCTGATTACATTACTGCATCTGATTCAACAGGCTGTCTATACAATCAGCCGCACTGATGGAATAACCTTTCGCATCATGGTTGAACAGACCAGCAACATCCACCGTTTTCTAGCCTTACTTTCCTGTGGCGTTATAGGCGGTTTCGGCTGGTGGTCAATGCATCATTTTATGCCCAAATTGGTTGATATCAAAAAAGCCATCAGCTCTGAAACTACCTTACTACCTTTTAAAACGACCCTCATTCATGGCTTATTACAGATAATTACCGTGGGTATGGGTTCCCCGCTTGGACGGGAAAGCGCACCACGCGAAATCAGCTCAGCGTTGATGGAACAATTTGCTCAACGTATGCACATCAGCAGCAATGAACGAAAACTCTTGCTCGCCTGCACTGCTTCAGCTGGTCTGGCAGCTGTATTCAATGTGCCTTTGGCGGGTACCTTATTCGCACTGGAAACTTTATTACTGAGCTATCACTCTACAGCCGTAATTGCCGCACTCATTTGCTGTACTACTGCAGCATGGCTTGGCAGCATTGGCTTAGGCTCAATGCCTACCTATCATCTGCCACTATTACAACTAAATCATGCACTGTTTATCTGGGCTGTACTCTTCGGCCCAGTAATTTCAACCTGCTCATGGGTACTACAAAAACAATTGCGTGTTTGTCAGCCAATAAACCGGCAGAATCCATACTTAATTCTATACTGTATAATTGCCTTTTCACTGATCGGTATATTATCTGTGTGGCTACCTGAAATTTTGGGGAATGGTAAAGCAGGTAATGAACTAAGCTTTGCTGATGCCATAACGTGGCGTTATGCATTGGCACTGTTGATAGGAAAATGGCTGGCATTATTGTTCGCTAGTCGCGGTGGAGCCTATGGTGGAATGATCACTCCTTCCATGATGCTAGGCAGCATGCTGGCACTGATACTGGCCAGCGCATGGAACGGCTTTTTACCAGAAATACCGATTATAGCCGCTTGTATCATCGGCGCAACAGTCTTTCTAGCCGTGCAGCAGAAAATGCCGCTTACTGCCATCGTTTTTGTGCTGGAAATTACCGATGTTACGCCCCAAATTATAATACCCATTATGTTGTGCCTGCTCACTGCCCTACCGTTTCAGAAACTACTTCAAGCTACATCAGCTACATAACGGATCGAAAAAAATAACGAATAACATCTCCATAATTCTTTCTCATCACTTATCAGCAATATAACATAAATTTCGCTGATTCAAGCTTATTGAGGCCGAAGTACTACAGATTACACCGACAAACCCTGTATTTATTTTAGGCAAATAAATACAAGTCTAAGGGCAACGTTATTACACAAATGTCTCAGTTATGCTTGTCAAAAACTATCCTTATTTTTCGCAGGATACAAAAATGAAAATCACAAGAGTGCAAATTGAGAGTGCTTATCCAGCAAGTCAGTTAAATTCAATTCGGAACAAACATCTGATCATTTAACACCCATAATGGCTGTATATCACTTTCTCCCTTAATAACCATAGAGTCATCTGAACGTAAGCAAGCACCGCCATAATGGCTACCTACAGTAAATGTACATACCTGAACATATTGACCATCTACCTTTGGTAAACACCACAATTGCTGATAAATATTTTTTTGCTGAGCAAATTGGCCTTGAGTAGTATCCAAAACCTGCCGATTATGATTGACCAACTCAATATTATGGCCGCAACGTCCCGCTATTGGCTTAACAGCATAACCTTCCTGAACCAATTGCTCACTCAATTTATAACTGGAATCAAGAAGATAACGGTGTTGAGGAAACATCGACCACAACACCGGCAAAATAGCTTTACTACTGGTTATAACAGTCCATAGTGGCTCAAACACCAGAACTTCCGGACGCAGTAACACATCGATTAAACGTACCTGATTATCAGGTTGACCAGTATTAATCGGCAACGCGATAATCTGTTTTTCATTCTGTTCACGCAATTGCTCCAACACCGTTTCCCATGCCCACGTTTTCCAGACACATCTGACTTCACGATGGTCGGCATCGATCAGCCGTCCGAACTGATCCCAGTGTAATTCATCTAGACCACATAAAATCTTACTGTTGAATCCGGCTCGTTTTAATGCTTCTTGCATAAAACGCGCATGATAATCTTCTTCTGCATCCTTATCTTGCATAATGTGCACAAATGCGCTGGCATCACTGTGTTTCCAGCAATCAATTAAAGCATCTAGCAGGCCATCCCCCGGGTTTGATCCAGTGTTTAATCCTCCCTGAGTTGCCCACTTCTGTAAAATCAACCCGGTTTCAGTATGACAAGAAGCTGAATCAGCATTGTATTCATACACTTTCAGACCTCGCTCATCCAGACAAAAATCCAGCCGACCAGAAATCATTTGATAACGGCGATTCTGCCAAGATAAACGCAGTCTAGGCCATAGAATTTCAGGTACATTGAAATTTTTGAGCAGATTATCATCTTTCAGTACCTTTTCTGTAGCATGCATATACATCAGATGTAGCTCATTGCTAGCCATAATCAATTCCTGCTCAGCACTGGCTGACATCGTAAAATAACGATAAGGATTATCTTTACTAATATAATGGCCGTTGGCCATAACATATGCATGCTCAATAGGGTCAGATTCATTTAGCCATGGTTTGTCAAACTGGTCTTTTGGCGGCAAAAAAGCAACATGAATCGGACATAGATCTGGCGCAATAGCCGGTTGTGGCAGGCTGTCGGTCGGATCATCAGTCTGAATCATCCAGCCTAAAATCCTAGTATCGGAATAAGTATCGTATAGAAAATACTTACCATCCATCACTGATAAAGGTAATTCACGCGTCCATTGTTGACCGCTAGGTAAATGATGCTCAACCAAATTTTGCTCCACGATACGTACTTTATCAGCCAATACCTCTGTAATAATAGCCACATGTCCCGTATGTTCAAATATCCCACCTTCATCCCAGATCAGCAACGCTCCAGCCTGTGGTCCCCTTTTAGTGCCATTGGCATAAGCTTGTAATGGCAATAGTGCTTCGTCAAATACCCGACGCAAAATACGCAGTGAGAAAATTTCGTACGCCATGCCTACATCAGTAAAAACCAGACCATAATTGATATACAAAAAACGACGGGCAAATTCAACACATTGCCATTTATAACCCATATATTCATGGCCGACATAACTTCGATAAGCCGCATCGTCCTTAAAAACAGTTTTATCAATATGGGTTTCATCAGCTGAGTAAATAGCAACTCCTCCGGGTGCAAACCCCAGAAGTGTACCGAAAGATTCACATTTTTCCAGACTGCTCTTTGCCTTCATAATGACACTGACCTGTTGACATATTAGATGTTCCTACATCATAAACCTTTTTAAAACAAAGCTCTAATCAATTACATAAAACTTACATAACGACTCACTTACCTACACCTCAATAGCAAAAATTCGCTAAAAAGCATATACTTACTTGTATAGTCACAAATAGCTGCATTATTAATAGCACAGGCTAATCACTGTTAGAAAATACTTATTAAACAAATTAACCATCATTGAACTTGATCCAAAATCAGAAACTACCCATATTGTTGTGAGGATATTTCCAATAAATTGCAGATAACAGGCGTTAGAACCCATTATGAAATACCTATATGCAACTATATAATTTATGATTATTGCCTCTACTGTGTGCAGGTAAGGATGATTTTTGTCTTCAGAAATATACCTGTCACTTTAGAATACCTATTAAATGATGGTGAAGACACCCACAAAAAATGATCAGCCAGTAAATGGGACCGATACTGGTCAAAGACGACCATACTGCCATGAATAAAAGCTAAATATCTTCGATTGCATCAGTTAGTAGTGCAGCATTAAATCAAATCATACGTCCGCAAATCAGACTATTGTTTGATAGTGTAAATACATATAGTAATAGTAATAATATTCTCAGGCCACGTAGAATCTGCATCGACTTATCAGAATCCGCCACAGCAAGCAATGAATTATTATGTTGCTCAAAAAGTGCCCGTTTGGACGATTTCCAGCAAGTGCTCAATAACAGTCCTCAGCCCATCAAATATTTACAAAATGATTTTTCTGTCTTAATCCTCTAATCAACAACACTCAGTATACTAGCAGTAAATTCAGTTTCGAAAACATCTTCTTTATTCCAATTCTACATAACCTTACCATGGTGAAAAACATTGAACGGCCAGCAACCATATAAGACAATTGATAAAATTCTGATTACATATTAAACTGTAGCTGATTAAAATTTTAATGGTTACTGATATATGACTGCACAGTAAAGCAGCAGTAATCTTGATTTTGCCGCTATGCGGAAATGATTTTAGTTAGTTGATTAAGTTGATACTGTTTTCCTAAGGGTAATACACTATTTGCATAGATAAACTGTTAGGCTGTTCGGGTTGATTTGTCTGCTGGATAAATTCGATTAGCATCAATCCCTATTTCAATTAAATATTGAACCATTACCTTGGCTTCGGTGGTAGATTCGTCTTTGCCTTATCCGCCACAAACAATAACTTTGGTTTTGGGGTTATTTTGCAAATAATTTATGGCAATATTTAAACGCTCAGCTAAAGTTGAAGAAGCTATAGCGGGTGTGTTAATAACTTGTGATCCCAATATGACCACGGTATCGGCATATTTTATGTTTTTTACAACGAAAAAATATAAATCACTCTGGTAGCAATAATGAAATAGGCCAATATTAAGGCTAAACCGTACTTTATTGATTTACTATCATCCATTTTTCCCTTTATTTTTTATAACAATTTTCAAAGTGATCGTTGACTAATCCCATGGACTGCATAAAAGCATAACAAATGGTAGAACCAACAAAAGAAAAACCTTTGTTTTTTAGCGCTTTTGACATTTTTTCTGATATATCAGTACTTACAGGTACTTCGCATTTGTTATTAAAATGGTTAATAATTGGTTTATTATCAACGAAAGACCAAATAAATTGTGAGAAATCTTCATCATTTTCTTGCATGTTTAAATAAGCATGAGCATTTTTTACAATGCTATTTAGCTTTAAACGATGACGAATTAGTCCTTTATTGTCTAAAAGATGTTCAATATCTGCGGTCGTAAGCTGAATAATTTTGTGCGGGTCGAAATTAAAAAAGCAGCGTCGATATTCATCACGCTTTTTCAGAACCGTGATCCATGATAATCCTGCTTGTTGCCCTTCAAGGCAAATTTTTTCAAATAGTTTAAGACTATCATATTGAGCAATGCCCCATTCATTATCGTGGTAATGAATATATATTGGGTCATTCAATACCCAACTACAGCGTACTTTTCCGTTATTTGTCATCAAATTTTATCCAAGTTATTCGTTATTGATTATGCTTCATAGTGACTTATATTTTTAAGCATGAATTGATTGTATAATAAATCAAATAAGTAGATTTATTATATACATTGAATTTGTCTGATGGAAAAAAGTATCGTTTTATGACAGAATGAAGCTGAAACTTTGAGCTTAGATGATCACTAGACAGATTTTTTATTATCTATTTTAAATTAATAATAAGATTTTTGCATAAATCAATCTAAAATCAACACAGAATGACAGTCCAGTACTTAACCATTAAGTCAGCTACATTTTAAAACATTAGTTTTGTCGACTTTGGGTAATACATAAGAATTTTATAATTTTTTCTCTATACACTTTACATCCACTTATATCACTACTTAATCTGTCACACCGAAATTCCCTTTACATCGTGCACACCATCTAATTGATTGCAAATTGGCAGTAATTGTTGCAGGAAACTGCCTATCAGATTCATATAACAACCTGCCAACATTTCAGCATCAGTTGATCATAGTAAATTAATAATTCTTCTACAAAACAATATTCTCTTGAATTAGTAAAATTATGCTAATTTAATACGTGGATAAGTACCTGACCTTCAGCTAAGTTAGCATATAAAACAATTTTAATATAAACATTACCGAACAACATTTCATCCCATGACAATTGTTTATGACTGTCATCAGATAAAATCAAATTGATAACCTTAGTATCAAAAATAATTTGTTGAATTTTTTATGCTTTAGAATATCAATTTTAGCAAAAATTCAACATTTTCATAAAGATAAAATAAGCATTATCAGCATAGACAATATTAAAGCTTTCCACTTTAGCTTTTTAACTTACTGACAACATACTTCATTATCACAATAAATCTTTTGCCAATGAAATATTCAGCTCTAAACAACCTAACCTAATCACCATCAAAAAACTTATCAGCTATCAGGGACAATTGCTGCAAAGGCGGTAACCCCCATTATTCTTGTTTGATAAAAAGCAATAGCATTTTTACCTTTACAATGAAAACGCCAAACCGTTCACATCATCCATGCGATAAACAAAATGATTACCATGGGCTAGACCACAAAAAATTATTACTTCACTTTCCTGTTCCACAAAAACCGATTGATACTCTAATTGCCAAGAATTCGCATTCGTCTCCTTTTAAACAAAGTATAAATATTTATATAATTTTAAATATATAAAGAAAAAACCAAAATTTACAACAAAAATAATACTAAAACTATAAAAATTAATATAAAATCAATTGTAGTCACATCTAAAAATATATATTTCCAACAACACACCCGTATCACTCATCAGCAATATTCGCTAGATGTCAACCTAATTAACCCAACTGACCATATCTACAAAACCAAACCAATCAAAAAATATACTTAATTAACATACATTTAATACCAAAATGCAATTAAATTAAGGATAACGTAATAACTAAAATTTATAGTAGTAAAAACAACCTTAAACAAAGTGAGGGAGTAAAAATGACTAAAACCAAAACAGTTTCAGAAGTACTAATCGAAGTAATGATTGAAGCGGGTGTCAGCAACTGCTACGGCATCATAGGAGATACATTAAATTTTGTTGGCAAAGCGATCGAGAAAAGCAAGATAAACTGGATACACACCCGTCACGAAGAAGCTGCTGCCTTTGCCGCGGGGGCCGAAGCCTTAATCACCAAAAAACTAACAGCCTGTGCCGGTTCCTGTGGGCCAGGTAGTTTACATCTGATCAATGGACTGTACGAAGCAAACCGCAATAATGCTCCGGTGCTGGCCATCGCTAGCCAGTTAACCGCCGCATCAATGGGTACAGCCTTTCCTCAAGAAGTTGATTTTCTCAAAGTTTTTCAGGACGCCAGCGTATATTGTCAGATAATCAACCAGCCTGATCAGGCACAGCGAATATTCACCCAAGCAGCACAGGCGGCACTGAATAAGCGTGGAGTTGCAGTGGTCATTTTGCCCAGCGACATCAGTAATATGCAAGTATTTGAAAAACCCATTCGCATTTGGCGTCCCCAACCTATTATTCGTCCTAACGATCAAGAAATCAACTTATTGGCAGAAGCAATCAATAACGGGCAAAAAATCACCATCTTTGCAGGTATTGGCTGTCACAATGCGCATCAAGAAGTCATTGCTTTGGCAGAAAAACTGAAAGCACCAATAGTACACACCTCACGCGCCAAAAACTATATTGCCTATGATAACCCCTATCAAGTTGGTATGACTGGCATGTTTGGTACCAAAGCCGGATACGAAGCGATTAAAGACTGCGATACCCTGTTGCTACTAGGCTGTGGCTTCGCTTGGCCAGAATTCTATCCAAAGCAGGCCAAAATCATCCAGGTAGATCACGATGCGACCCAACTTGGTTTACGACACCCCATAGACCTAGGTCTTGTTGGTGATATCCAACCCACACTCCAAAACTTATTACCGCAAATAAAAGCGCGAAGTGACAGCAACTTTCTAAATAAATACACTGCTCTTTTTGCCACAATTATGGCGAAATATGAAACATTTGCCGGTAGCGTGCATGACAAACAGCCGATTCACCCACAACAATTAGTAGAACTAATTGATAAACACGCTAACCAAGATGCCCTATTTACGGCTGATGTTGGTACACCTATGTTATGGGGAGCACGATACCTGACCATGAATGGTAAACGTTATTTTCTAACCAGCCTCAAACATGGCACCATGGCTAACAGCATGCCTCAAGCTTACGGATTCCAACAAGCCTTTCCAGACCGACAAGTTATTTCCCTGTCCGGCGATGGAGGCTTGGCCATGCTTATGGGGGATCTGCTGACTGCAAAACAGGAAAATCTACCTATTAAAATCGTTGTATTCAATAACAGCTCACTGAATTTTGTCGAGCAGGAGCAAAAAGGCGAAGGCTTAGTAGAAGTGTATGTTGACTTGAAAAATGGTGATTTCAAAACCATTGCAGAAGGCTGTGGCTTGAGTGCTCAGACAGTCAGCAAACCATCCGAACTGGAAAATGCTGTGAAAACATTTCTCACCACAACAGGGCCTGCTCTACTCAATGTCATCATTAGTCCCGATGAACTGATCATGCCTCCAGCAATTAGCTATGAAAATGTCAAAAATATGGTATGGTACAGC
This sequence comes from Snodgrassella sp., assembly GCA_024103515.1. Lineage (GTDB taxonomy): Bacteria > Pseudomonadota > Gammaproteobacteria > Burkholderiales > Neisseriaceae > Snodgrassella. Next base: position 20,311 of record JAGGIK010000013.1, read on the forward strand.
TCCAAAGCCATCTTAGCAGGCAAAGGCAAAGAAATCGTTGAACTGATTAAACACAATATCTAAAATTGAGCACATATTCATCGATTGAGCTTTACTGCTCATCGATGAATAAATTACATGGAGTAATCTTTACCATTGAAAGGGCAACACCCATTCCAACAACAAAATTAAGAAGTAACTGTTTGTTAAATGCTAGCGCAGGCAAATAATCTAACAATAAATATCACCGTATGCGATTGTACCAATAAGTATAAGCCGCAAAGGCTTATTTATCATGCTTGAGTTGGTATGAATTTTTCCCTTTTAACAAATTCAGTTTTCATGCTGTTAAATGTTGCTTCTGCCTCTGCATTGTTATACGGACACCTCTTTTGACTGCGTGAACGCTGATTATTTAATCTATTGATACGCTTACCCAGCAACTATTTAGCAAATGCCCTTTCTTTTTCTAAATGAAATAGATTTAATGATAAATACAGTAGCTTAAACTGACTTAATACACATATTACTCAACCTGCTGATTTATATTGACCAACACCATAGCCAAGACACATGTCGCTTAGATAAATTAAATTGTACACATAAATAATTCCGGCAATAGTTAACACAAATATAGCTTAAGTCTGTCACGATAAGCTGCTGCTCTAGGCATCGACATCCAACTGACGTTCTAAATGATTAATGGTGGCTGCGCTATTGCTTGCCGTCTGGTGTCTTCGATAAGTTTTAAGCGTATATTTTGATATCAATGCTAACAACTTCATTACTCGGGCAATGTCACAACCAGAAACATGGATATCTACCGCTTATCAGACCAAACCAATGCGTCAGCTTGCATAGGATTGATCGTTGTGTTTAACAGTAATCACTATTGTATCGGCATCATGGACAACCGATTCCAGTTTAGTGGCTTGGCATTAATCATAGGCGTATTGTCTGCGATATTCCTAAATCCCGCCATCAAGCCGCTACCGCATAACAATATTGATTTATTGGCAGGATTTTAATTGCCATCCCCATGATCAGTGCAGCTTGCTTTAGGATATCGCGTTCCAGCCGTAGCTGCTTGAGCTCTTTTGGTCAAGCAATCAGTTCATTTTCTTCTGGCGTGTGCTTATCTTTGGTCTTAACAGAACCGCTTTTACTAGATTGGTTTATCCAGTGGTCTAAAGCGAAAGGTGTCAAATCATATTGCTTGACTTTATGTAAATATTATCTATTACTAAATGTTTAATTTTATCAATTAAATAAAATTATATTAGTAATTTTATCTTTTTGGCATTGTTTTTTACTTTTATAAACTATTGATTTTTCGATATTTTAAAATGAAAGTATCTTCAATAAGATGGGCAATTTTGGAATTTGTTATGAGTTTTGTACGATTTTTTCTTGAGCTAGTTATTTTCGTTATATTGGGATTTTTTTAATTTAGTTATAATATTATTTTATTAGGTAATATTTAATTATATTATTAAGTCCGAATGACTGGCGCAGTTTTAGTTGTTTATCCACTATTGAAAGCGGCTAATTGTAATTGGAGTGACCACAGTTAAATATAAAAAATTTAAAGTTTCCGAATTAATTAAGTTGATATATAAAGAATTTCTATTCCTAAAGTGCTATACCAATTATTTCTTTCTTGTGCGCTATACCCTTAACCTGAATCTTAGTATTTATCACCTACTTTTAATAAATAAGAGATCATCATTTTCTTAAATAAAATAATTTTCCTGGTGTATACATCAAATTTTTCTTTTGTATTAATTCTACGTGCACCTTTTCTTTCATTTAATGCTTTCAGCTTAAATCTGTTTCAATCGCATGAAATTAAGCCGCAATTTTTACATTTTTCGTATCTCACGCTTCATCTGCCGATACCAGACACGTTGTTGCCGTTTACCTGGCACTGCGCCTGCACCATATTGCCAAATAATATATTGATCTACTAAATTAGCCATTTTGGGAGTTAGCATATTGGCTTCTTGTAATAGCTGTTTTATTTCAATAGGTCCGAAAGCTAGGATTTGATCATGCTCCCCATCAATCACAGTTTCTCTGAGCAGATTAAATCCTTCAACTAATGGGGAAATACTGCTTTTTCCTTGGCGCCATACCCAAATTATTAAGGGTATTAATGTAGCGATAATAACTAGAATAATCAGAACAACCAGTAGCGATGGTGGCAGATTTTTTAAACCTAATTTAGATACAATATTTTTCTGCTGACTACTATCATAATTAACAACCCATTGCTGCCAGTAAAACTGTCCTTGATCAAATTTCTTTTCGATCCATGGATATTTGGGGGCTAATTGATTCCTCTGTTCAGCCGGTAGCGCATGCTGAATGCCTTCTTCTACCCTTCCTGCAGAAACAGCACTGGTTGGATCAATTCGTTGCCATTGATTTTTTTCGCGTATCCAGATTTCTGTCCATGCATGAGCATCTTTACTACGAATTTGCCAAAATTGCCCATTTGGATGATATTCTCCCCCTTGATAACCAGTAATCATTCTGGCTGGTATTCCCGCTGCTCGTGCCAGCCACACAGTAGCATCAGCATAATCTTCACAAAAGCCTTCATGACTATTAAACAAAAAATAATCTGTATGATTTGCCTTATCACCACCACGCTTCGGTGTCAGGGTATATTGAAAATGGTTTTCGCGATAATAGTTCAGTACTTGGTTTACAAAATCTTCGGTGTTAATCGACTGTTGAGCCAGTTGTTTAGCGAGCATGCGTGTCTGCGGGTTTATATCTGGAGGAAGTTCCAAATAAAAGCGCAATAAATTACCATTCATACGCTGTTGTAACTGCGCAGACAATGAAGAATACAGCTGTAAACGATGTAATCCTTCGCGTTTTTGTGCCATCCGCAGCACATTACCAACACGCCGAGTCAAATCTGCCTGATTATCGGCCAGTGGCTGATCTAAAGCAGGAACCCGACCATTATCATCCTTGATTGTTATTTGATAACTAACTAGTTTAGAGTCTAATTGTTGCCCAAGCTCACGCAGATTGGGTAATTGTAAAGAATCTTCATCAGAATATTGCTCTTTTACTGCATGCCATACGCCATTGAAATTGCGTCCCATAACCAAAACACGCCAGTATAAATCCTTCTGTTTAGGAATAAAATTCTGATCAAAAGTGACATTAAACGCCAACTCATTACTCTGAATAAGATTACTGATACTGCCAGAATCCACGCTATTAGAAAGACCGGTAGCGGCAGCAGTCTCAGATGGTTGAATTCCCCATAAGGGCGTATTTTTCCTCGGTGCTACGACAAATAAAATTATCATCAGAGGCAAAGACAATAGCAATACCACCGCTCCCTGCTTAATAGCTGCTGGCGGTTCAATTCCCGCTAGGAGGCCAAGAGAAGTCAGTAGACAGAATAACGAAATGACAAGCCATGGTGCCATCAGCATATTCTGATTAAACAGCATTGCACCGCCCATCAATATTATTTGTGCCAGCAATAAAACCTGCCAATCGCGCAGAGTTTCACCTTCATAAGCTTTCAACACTACCATCAATAATAGAAATGCAACACCACCATCACGCCCAATCACTGTACCAATTTTAAAATAAACCCATGTTCCCGTTGCTAACAATAGAATAAGCACTCCCCATAAGGGTAATTTTTTTAAGCTTGTTAGCAATAATAACATTCGCATAATTAGTAGCAACCCAAACACAATACAAACAGTGAGCGGTAACGCTAATAAAAGCGGTAATGCTACCCAGCTTAGCATCAGTAATAAGATAAATTGAGCGGGAACTTTCGGTGTTTTACCTAAAAAGAGCGGATTTGCAAGCCACATTACCATATTCCTAACGCGATTAAACAGTATGTGCGCTGAGCCGTCCTCACTTCAAAGCGCTGATGTGGCAGTTCTAAAATATATTTTTTGCCACCGGCCTCGGCGCTGAGCACACGGTAACACAACATACTAGCCAGTTTCTCTTTAGGTATATTAGGCGGATAATTGCGATAGGAAATCAAAGTTGGTTCAATCGCCGATCCGCTTTGCTCAAAATATTTATCTAACAAATTACCACTCTTGGCATAATGCTTCCAAGCTATATATTTTAGAGGTGTGGTGTTTTGATGAGGTAGCAAATAAGCCGGATTTTCTCCACTTAGGCTTATCTGAATAGACTCATCATGGTGATCGACGCTTGCAATAGGTAAGTCATGCAACAAAGGTGCTGGGAATATAATAATTTTGTTGGTATATTTCCATTGTGCCTCCACCATTAACAGACCAAATGGTGCCATACTGGCCCCTGCCAAGATTAATGAAGGTAAGTAGCCTCGATTTTGCGGTGGTAATTGCCAGCGAAAATCTCTAGATTCAGCAGTGATTGTCCAAAGTTGCCAGTCTTTGGCACTGTGATTGTCTTCTAAGCTGGTACGCAGCCACAGCCAGCGACGACGTTTACAGTCATCACATGCTCGTAAGGTCAGAATAACATCCTTTTGCGCAAAATATTCTGCTTCAGGAATAATATCCAGCACAAGACCGGTTAATTGCCGCAATCCAGCGATAGCACCGAAAAACAGAATTCCGATTAACCAGAATACCAGCGCATAGGCCACATTGATCTGATAATTAACCGCCATGATCCATAATAATAAACAGGCTATAAGCAATCCCCAACCCAGTCGAGTCAGACTAAAACGGATATCACGCAGACGTAATGTTTGATGACCGTCAATGTTAATTGGCGGTGGTAATTCAGACCACGGCCACATGATTGAGCATCTCAGTCAAAATTGTTTTACTTTCCTGCTGACTTTGAATTGCTTGTAGCCGATGCGCGGCAACGGCTACCCAAATAGCTTTAATATCCTCCGGCACAACATGCTCACGTGCATTTACCCAAGCATGTGCTTTAGCTGCTTTAACCACCGCTAGACCGGCACGTGGACTCAGGCCCACAGCAAAACGTCCTGGGATACGCGTTGCCTGAACTAGCCGGTAAACATAATCAGCGGCAGCAGCAGAAATGGTAATTTCTTCAGCTTCTGTTTGCCACTGCTGCAATATCTTGCTATTGGTCACCGGCTTAATTTTCGGTATAAACTGCCTGCGACCACCACTCAGATAAAGTTGTTTTTCTTCTTTTTCAGCCGGATACCCCATACTTAGGCACATCATAAACCGGTCTAACTGTGATTCCGGTAAAGGATAAGTACCTAACTGCTCAACCGGATTCTGTGTCGCAACCACCAAAAAGGGCTTAGGCAAAGTATAAGTTTTACCATCCACAGATACCTGTCCCTCCTCCATCGCTTCCAATAAAGCTGACTGCAATTTAGGTGATGCGCGATTTATTTCATCTGCCAATAAAAAAGGATTGAAAACTGGTCCGGGCTGAAAAATAAATTCACTATTTTGTGGCTGAAATATATTTACCCCTAACAAATCTGCCGGCAACATATCGTTAGTAAACTGTACCCGTTTGTATCCCATCCCCAATACTGTTGCTAATGCATGAGCAAGCGTGGTTTTGCCTACGCCGGGCACATCATTCAATAAAATATGTCCTCGGGCAAGTACACAGGTAAGGATCTGTACCAGTAATTGTTGTTTTCCTAGTATAAGCGCGTTGAGTTGTTTAAATATGGGATCGAGTTTAGGATTCATTATTAGTAGCATTCAGAATAAATAATATTACAGAACTAATACAAGGTGTATATGTAAAATAATTTGTGGGTTGATTGAACTTAAATTAGAATTACATACATAACATAACCAGTTACACACCCAAAATATTTAGATTTATCTAATGCATAAAATTAATTTTATTTTACATTATATGTAATAATACTTCCTTTAATCAATACAAATATACTTTACAGTTAAAATTTCTATTATTTCTTCACCGTCTACCCCAACCAGACGCACTTCATCTCCTTCATGTGCTTTAAGCAGACATCGTGCTAAAGGTGAAACCCAAGATATTTTATTTCTACTCAAATCTATTTCATCGGTACCAACAATATGAACGGTTTGTTCAATACCATTTCCGCGTAAAATAGTTACAGTAGCACTGAAAAAAACCTGATCACATGCTTCACGCGCTTGTGGATCTACTACTTGCGCAACTTCAAGACGTTTGGTCAGAAAACGTATTCTACGATCAATTTCACGTAGACGCCGCTTGCCGTAGAGATAATCACCGTTTTCACTCCGATCACCATTTCCTGCTGCCCAATTCACCACATTCACTATTTCCGGACGCTCCTTGTGAACCAGTTGATATAGCTCATCCTGTAACGCTTGATGGCCACTGGGCGTAATATAATTAGGGATTTGTTTTTGCTCAATACTCATTATCTTTCCTAAGGCAATAAAACAGGCTGTCTGTAAACAGACAGCCTAGTCAGATGCAGACTACATCGCTTACTGAACTTCAATGAACAAATTGAATTTTCAAATACTGCTTACCAAATTAAGGCAAATTCATTTTCATTTTAATCATAAGAGTACGTACACTTCGGTCATGTCATCTCAATATTACTTAGCTATGCAAACTATTTTTTAGTTTTTCCACATAAGCATTCATATCACTGATAGGACGAGTTGCCACGCCAGAATCCATTGCTGCCTGAGCCACAGCAGGAGCTACTACCGTAATAAGACGAGGATCAAATGGTTTAGGAATCAGATATTCTCGTCCAAAGGTCATATCAGCATCTTTGTACGCTTTAACCACTTGTGCACTAGGCGGTGTTTTTGCCAGTTCTGCAATGGCATTGACACAAGCCAGTTTCATTTCATCATTGATGGTTGTTGCCCCTACATCTAGCGCTCCGCGGAAAATAAATGGGAAACACAATACATTATTTACCTGATTAGGAAAATCCGAACGGCCAGTACCGATCACAACATCAGCACGGGCTGCTTTAGCTTCATGCGGCCATATTTCTGGGGTCGGGTTGGCCATAGCCAGAACAATAGGATCATTATTCATGGTTTTCAGCATATCTGTGCTCAGCACACCCGGTCCAGATAATCCGAGGAATATGTCTTTACCTTTTACAGCATCAGTCAATGACCGCTGACCCTGATCAGGCACAGCAAATGCTTTTTTGGATTCGACCATATTCGCTTCGCGATTCTGGTAAATCACCCCTTTCGAATCACACACAGTAATATTTTCACGCTTCATACCCATACTAACCAATAGCTCTAAGCAGGCTATAGCAGCAGCGCCTGCACCAGAACAGACCAGTTTCACCTGAGCAATATCCTTCCCCACCACAGTCAAGGCATTTTTAATAGCAGCTACAGTGATAATGGCCGTACCGTGTTGGTCATCATGAAATACCGGAATGTGGCAGCGTTCGCGTAATTTTTTTTCGATATAGAAACATTCAGGCGCTTTAATGTCTTCCAAATTGATTCCGCCAAAAGTCGGCTCTAATGCTGCAATGATATCAACCAGTTTATCCGGATCAGTTTCATCAATCTCAATATCAAAAACATCGATACCACCAAATTTTTTAAAGAGGACTCCTTTACCCTCCATAACTGGCTTACTGGCCAGCGCGCCGATATTGCCCAGACCAAGTACGGCCGTACCATTGGAAATTACAGCCACCAGATTGCCACGATCAGTATATTTATACGCATTGGCCGGATCACGATGGATCTCCATACATGGCGCTGCTACGCCGGGAGAATAAGCCAATGAAAGGTCTTCTTGCGTATTCAGAGGCTTAGTTGCCCTAACTTCGATTTTACCAGGGCGTGGTTCTTCGTGAAAATGTAATGCTGCTTCTTTGATTAATTCATCCATATATGTTCTCAGTCTTAAGGTTTTTAACACCAACAAGCTGTTCTTGAAAGCGTGTGCTCAATAACTTTTAGCCAGATGTACTATTCAGTATTTGATCGACTGAAAGTGATTCATATTATAGCTTTATTTAACAAAGTTATGCACCGCATTTATGGTTAATATTGCATATTACACAATACAATTGTACAGATAATTGTCTATTACCTATTAGAAGCGCAAATCATTATGCGATAAAAGCGACACATTTTCCCAAAAAGCTCAAAATGCCTTGGCAAAACTTAACATAAGTAACCGCCTACTCATAACTTTATAAATAACCTATCAATACAATTTTGCATCATTTTGCTGGCAGGCGTACTCAATCGCATTACTGATGGCTTTTCTAGCCTGAGGACTATTTTTCCAGCAACTGCTGCCAACCAAACTGGCTGCCTGCCCAGTAATATCCTGCGGATTTGCCTGTGCCAGTTTCGCCAACGAATCAATGCCCATTTGCTCCAGACGCAAAATCACCTTTTCTCCAACCCCTTTTACCGTCAACAACCCTGCTTTTCCAGTTGCATTAAATGCCATCTAGCCTCCTTCTGTTACTGATAATTCATCTGAATATAGAAAATTTAGGATAAATCAAACCGACAAAGTAAAACTAACCAAATGTAATACAATTTATCTAATATTAGCCTAATGATTAGCAACAAAAAAGAGCGAGTATTTAACTCGCTCTTATACTAATTAACACCTAAAACCATTGTCCGAAGCGGCGAATATACCAGCGTTTCACTATCTGAGTAACAACGCAGTAGCAGCCCAGTGTGAGTACCAGCCACGGGAAATATTGCCATGGTAGTGCAGTCAGGCCAATCCAGTTGCTTATCGGTGAAAACGGAATACAAATTCCAATTGCCATAATCAACCCTGTCATCAGCAATACCGGCAATGCAGCAGTGCTTTGCACAAACGGAATTTTGCGTGTACGCAACATATGCACCACCAGCGTTTGTGACAGCAATCCTTCCACAAACCAGCCGGAATGAAACAAATTCTGTACTTCTGGAGTATTGGCATGGAATACATACCACATCAGCGCAAAAGTGCTGATATCAAAAATAGAAGAAATCGGACCAATAAACAGCATAAAACGACTGATATTAGAAACATCCCATTTACGCGGTTTGCGTAAAAACTCATCATCCATTTTATCCCATGGCAATGAGAGCTGGGAAAAATCATATAGCAGATTTTGTATCAACAACTGAATGGCCAGCATAGGTAAAAATGGCAAAAAGGCACTGGCAAATAATACTGAAAATACATTACCAAAATTGGAGCTGGCCGTCATATTCAGATACTTAATAATATTACCAAAAGTTTCACGCCCTTTAATCACGCCCTCTTCCAGCACCATCAGGCTTTTTTCCAGCAGAATAATATCGGCGGATTCCTTAGCAATATCTGTGGCGGTATCTACAGAGATACCGACATCCGCATCACGCAAAGCAGGAGCATCATTTATACCATCACCCAGAAAACCAACGGTATGACCATTCTCCTGCAATAGGCGAATAATGCGCGATTTCTGTAAAGGAGTCAGTTTGGCAAAAACAGTATGCTGTTGCAACAATGATTTCAGCACATCATCACTCAAACCCTCTATATCGCTGCCCAATATAGGCAGACCGGCTTCGATGCCCACTTCATGACAGATTTTTCGAGTCACAATAGCATTATCACCCGTTAATACTTTTACCGTAACACCATTCTGACTTAAAGCGGCAATAGCTTGTGCGGCACTGTCTTTAGGTGGATCAAGAAAAGTCAGAAAGCCATACAACGTGAGCTCCGTCTCATCTGCAACAGCATATTGAGATTTTTGCATTTCTGGCTGGATATACTTAGTACCAATCGCCAGTACCCGAAATCCTTCTTTATTGTAGCTTTCAGTGAGAGCCAGTAATTGCTTGCGCCGAGACGCATCAAGGGGGAGAAACTGTCCTTGTTCATAAACACAGCTGGAAATCGCCAGCATTTCTTCCACGGCACCCTTACAAATAAGCACATGACGTTGTTGCTCATCACGAAGAACAACAGATAAACGTCGACGCACAAAATCAAATGGCAATTCATCTATCTTCTGGAAAGCACTACCATTAATATAAGCCCTATTTTCTGGCTCCTGCGCAAAGCGAATAATCGCCTTGTCCATCAGATTTTTCATCCCACTTTGATGAGAGCTGTTCAGCCACGCCAGTTGTAAAACCTCATGATCATTATTACCATTTATATCAGTATAATGCTCTAGAATAATTTTATCCTGTGTGAGCGTACCAGTTTTATCAGTGCACAAAACATCCATCGAACCAAAATTCTGGATAGCACTCAGGCGTTTTACCACCACCTTACGCCGCGCCATCGCCATGGCACCCTTAGCCAGATTGGCGCTTACTATCATCGGCAGCATTTCCGGTGTCAGCCCCACAGCTACCGCCAGAGCAAACAAAGCCGCATCACCCCAGTCGCCCTTAGTAAAGCCATTAATCAGCAGCACTACCGGCACCAGAATCAACATAAAGCGAATCAGCAAATGGCTGACACTGTTAACACCACGATCAAATGCTGTTTTACCGCGTGTACCAACAATAGATTTAGCCAGCGAACCAAAATAAGTATCATTACCAGTGGCCACTACCACCGCCTTAGCAGTACCACTGACAATATTGGTACCCATAAAGCATATATTTTCCGCATCTAACGGGTTAGCCGATTGAAGTGCTGTTTGCGATTTAGAACCAGCCGATACTATCGAACCAAGCGTATCTGATTTTTCTACCGGAATAGATTCCCCTGTAAGCACAGCCTGACTGATAAACAAATCACGCGATTCAATTAGACGTACATCGGCAGGCAACATATCTCCTGCAGACAGAAAAATAATATCACCCGGAACCACCTCTTTAATCGGTACTTCCAGCTGTTGGCCATCCAAATCATCATGACTACGCCGCAATACCGTAGCAGTAGTACTGATCATCGATTTTAGTGCCTGGGCTGCCTTATTAGAGCGGTATTCTTGCCAGAAGCTAAGCACACCACTAAGCAAAACCATCACCAGAATAATAACAATACCACTCAGGCTGGTTTCCTCCCCATTACGAAGAGGAATCAGATAATCGGAAAAAAAACTCACACCCGCCAGTGCAAGCAACACAAAAATAAAGGGATTTTTAAATGCCAGTAATAATTGCAGCCAAGCAGAAGGAACTTTGTCGTGCACGACATCATTGCTGCCAAAACAAGCTAATCTTTCCTTAACATCGTTTTCGGTCAGACCATACAAACTGGTTTGTAAATTGGATAGCGTTTTTTCAAGACTGTTGCGAGATTCCAGTACAGCCTTAATGGTCACTGGTTGATTTGTAACTTTTTTTAATTTTTTCATAAACAGTACCTCACCGACCATGCTGTTTCCCGGTCGGCAGATACTGTTAACCCGGAAACATCAACGGCCTAGTTGCAGTTGTGGTATCAATAAAATAAACGGTCGACTCGAATCTTCTTCCATTGTTTTATTCCCGGTTAAATAGTTAGAAACCTAATGCACAGCATTAAATTCACCAATACTGAAACAGACATAACAGATATAAACTGCCCAAACAGACAGCCATATTTCAGCAAGATAGCGTTTATACGTGGTTATAACGCTAACGTCAATTAAATTTACGCTATCATACGCTTCGAACAATAAAAAATAACAACATTCACAAGATAACCACAAAATAATGCCAAATTAATAAAACAGCCTTTAAAAATTAACCATACCTTAGCCACAGTCGGCTTAGAAACCACAGGATAAAAATAGCCCTAGATTGCATGCATAAATTAAAAGAAAAAAATTAAAACAAATTACCCTGTGCAGCACTTAAATAAGCATGCAAAGGTCTTGGAAGACCATAATCAGCCAGATTTTCTGGCAAAACCCACTTTCCAGCGATCGATAGCGAATTAACTGATGACTCAGCATTTATCAGTGCAGAAAAAGGTAAAATTTGTAATTGACGATGGGTCAGGCGATGACTAATTTCAGCACCTTCGTTTAACTCATTTGCCGATAAACCAAATTCAGCCGCCAATTCATATAATTGTTGCAAACTGTCTAGACACGGTACACACCACAAACCGCCCCATATGCCCTTAGCATTTCTTTTATGTAAAAAGAGTGCACCTTCAGCATTTCGCATAATCAACCAAAACAGCACCAGATTTTTTATCGTAGTAGTCGTTTTCTTGCGTGGTAATTCACAAATACGATTTTGAGCACGAGCCAAACAAATATCGCTCATAGGACAGGTTGCACAAATAGGATTGCTACGTTTACATACAGTAGCACCAAGATCCATCAAACCCTGAATATAAGCCGGCATATCGGCCGCATCTTCTGGTAATAGAGATTCCGCAGTACGCCAAAGCAGTTGTTCAAACGTCTTATTGGTTGGATGACCATCCAAAGCAAGCACACGACACAAAACACGCTTAACATTGCCATCCAGAATCGTCTCACGTGCATCAAAACAGAATGCCGCAATTGCCGCTGCCGTACTGCGCCCTACCCCGCACAACGTTTGTAATTCAATCCGGCTGCGCGGAAATTTGCCCGCAAATTCAGTTACCACCTGTTTGGCAGCCTTATGCAGATTGCGCGCACGACTGTAATAGCCCAGCCCCTGCCACAAGCCCATTACCTCATCTTCATCGGCAGCAGCCAACGCCTGCACGTTTGGAAAAGCAGCCACAAACCGCGGATAATAATCCAACACTGTCGCAACCTGTGTCTGCTGTAACATAATTTCCGACAGCCACACCAGATACGGCTCACGCGTCTGCCACGGCAACCCGTGCCGGCCATACATTTTTTGCCAAAAAACCAACCGTAATGCAAAACTTTTCATCAACGTATCTGTTCATTCATACCGGCATTACCCTCAATCTGCAACAAACAACAAAAGAATAACCGGCATTACCCAAAAGCAAAAATGCAGCCAAATCTTAGCCGCATTCAACTGAAAACCATTTTGACCAAACCAGATAGGCCTGTAAAACAATAAAAGCCACCTATCCGAATACAATTGCAATTAAATTATAAGCCAACACAAAAAAACAACAAATCAGTAAATAGTCCTAATAATCTCAAATGTATGAATACACAGAATATCACATAATAAAACAACACCAATCAGATTAACTCCTTAACCCACTGAAAACACACAATAACCATCCATTTTCATCAAAAAAAACCGGCCAAATAGGTTCAAGAATTAATCATCACCAAAGTAATATCATTATTTAATTTACCAAAAAACACGCACAAAGGAACCGACTTATAATTGAAAACCCCATAAAATACATAAAGACTTGCTATTATCTCTTTACATAAAGTATGTTATAATAACCAAAAAAAATCATTCAGCATTGATGTTAACGTTATTTAATTAAGGATACAAAATGATTAAAAAAATTTCTTCCACTGCGGTGTTTTGCCTTTTAGCCTTAGGCTTGTATGGTTGTGATAACTCGGACAAATCAAACAATATAGCCAGTGGTACTGCCAGTGCAGCAAGCGCTCCTGCGGTCGCAAGTGAAACCATCACACCTGCTGCCACCAGTGAAGCGGCCACTAATGCAACGTCAGCACCTCTCACCACAAATGCAACTCCCCAGACAAATTCTTCAGGTATTGAAGAATGTGATAAATACTTTGCTGCAATTGATAAGCTTGTGGTTAACCTTCCGGAGAACCAGAAAGCCATTTACCATGCCAATTATGAGAATTTCAAAAAAATGGCAGCAGAACAGCCTGAACAAGCAAAAGAAGGCTGTAAACAGGCTTACGATGCGCTTCCACCGCAATATCGTTAATTAAATACCCTATCCATACAAAAATCAGGCGAGGCAATCAAACTGCCTCCTCTGGTAAATAAAATCAGATCCGCAAACACCATCATCAACACCAGATCAGACGCTTGCATTGATTCATATCTTCGTTTTATCAAGAAAATTCATTACTTATAATTCCTACTACTAAAAACAATGAGTAAAATAGCCATAAATTAAAACACATATTTTTGCATATTCACTCATTATATTAATCTAACTAAAACCACTTAACTGATCACAACTAACCAAGTTCCGCCATCTATCAATCCAGCATTTAGATTGCCGCTTGTCGCATTCAAATAATTAGCTTAACAAACTAAACCATTTCTTTGAATGCCTTTATGTTTTTTTATGATCATTTTATACCATGGATTTAGCACTAACTGTCTTATAACATACAGTTCAACCTTACCAAGCCAGTAATGTAGACACCATTTTTTATATTTTTTTCAGTTTCTACAATTTGTCTGACTGGTTTTAATAACCTTCATCTCTACTTATCCCGTTTATAAATAACTTCTTACTTCCTTCATTTGTTCGTATAGGCCCCTGTAAACAGTCATTATTTTCAGTGAATTACATTTAAACACACTTATTGCCATTGTTGACATCAACTGAGGGTGCACCCATCTGATGTTTGGCTATTAGACCTTATTAATACTATCTGCCTCAGCACAAATAAAAACCAGACATTTGTCTGGTTTTTATTTGCTTAGTTTATAGATTGAAGCCTTCCTTGATTTCGCGCCACGATAATACTTTGAATGTTATCGGTGCACAGAGAACATTTTTGATATCACTTTTATCAATCAAGCCTTCGGTGGTACCCACTACCGGCAGTTTATCCATACAGTGATCTGGTGAGGGCGGTGTACTGCCCAGCGGCAGCCAGTTGCCTGTACCACCGATATTATTAATGGCTTCCGATAAAATGTCAAAACCCACCAGTCCTTCTTTGCTGACAATCGATAACGGACTGTCTTTATCAAACACAATATGTGGATCGTTTTCAGATAAGCCGGAACCTGTGCGCAGACTAAACTGCATCATGCGGGTTTTTGCCGATACATCCTGTGTAAAGATCTCTGAACTACATGGATCTTTTTCCTTGGCCGAAATCACGCCTTTTTTCACCTCATAAATCCGTGTCGGTATGATTCCGGTTGTCAGTAAACGGGAGAAATTGGAAACAACTCGCTCACCATCGGTTGGGTCAAGGTCGATATACCAGCCTTTATAGCGTACCGGATCAAATTTATTCTTACTTATGCTGCGGTATTGACCATTTACGCTGATGGTTTGCGGCAATAGGTCTTGTTTCGATACCTGCGCAGTGCTATCAGTTACATTATAGTCGTCATAGATACCATAAATTGCCTGCTGATCACGGTTGTCTAAATCCTGATCATATAGATCACTACCGGTACCAAATACGACTACCAGTTTCTGACTACCCGATCCATTCTGATCTGCTTTTAATACTAGCGGTGCTGTGGTGATCGGCCGATTCGCAGTAAATATTTTCACTCCTCTCCATTTACTCGGATCCGGATCGCGGATATCGAAGCGGAACAGATTGCCGCCATAATCACCTGCATAGACAATATCTGCTACATTATCGCCATTAATATCAAAGGCAAACGGACTGGATAAGCCACCTCTACCGCCTTCAGCAACGATTTTCTGGATTAAATCGCCCTTGTTGCCCAGTGGTTTATAGCCATCTGTTCCTACATCCGCACCCAAGGCATTATATACATATAATGCTGATTCTGCAGACTCTTTTCTGGCTGTATCGGTAGCTAGGGTATCTGAGTAGTTGTAGCCGTTGCTGATAAAGGCTGCCGCCACAATATTATGTTTATATGAATTAACATCTGCCCTGCTATTACCATAATTGACGCGAATTCGAGCTACCGCCGGCATGCCGACTGTGTAGCCTAATTTGTTATTGTTTCCAGCAGGGGTACGGAATAGCTGCAGATCCTTATACCAGTCGGGCGAGCTCATATTATCTACGCCGATATTCTGCTGGCTGAGTATATCCTTGCCGCCAATATTGATGGCAAATGCTCCGCGGCCGCCCTGCCCCATGGTTGACACCATAAAGGTTTGTTTCACACCATCACCACGGTCATCTGTCTGTTGTACCACCATGCCACCATTCAACAGATAGTGGTGTGGCTTGGTTGTAAACTGACCATATTGATTATCGGTTAGATCCTTAAAGTAATGCTGAGCCAGATCGCTGTTGTCATTACTTTGCCGCTGCATATTTAAAGGCATGTAGTTAAATTTCAGGTCATAAGGTTTGGCTTTATCTTTAGTGGCACCAAATACATATACCATACCATCATTGGCGGAGGTGATCAGGTATTTCTGGTGGCGCATGCCTTCGAGTTGATCGCCAATGGAAATTAAAGGATTATTAAGAATATCGCCAATATTGCGACTGTTGCCAAAATTTGCCACATCAGTACGATTGCGATAGTCTAGCACAAACCAGCTATTGGATATGACTGTTTTGATTGCATCGTCATCTTTGGCCCGAGCCAGCCAAGTGAGCAGGCCATCGCGCCATTCGGTTTTATTATTGTTTTTCTCGGGATCTAGATTAGAACCTATTGTGGGATCCGGTCGATTATCTTTGATTTTAAATGCGGTATTGTCCAAGCCGTTGACAGTTAGATCCGCCGAATGTAAATAACTTTGTGTACCATCATTGAGCACCAGTTGCCGATTGGCATAACTTGGCTGCACGGCACAAGAGGACGGATCTTCGCCACGGTCATGTATGCAGATCTGACTGCTCCAGCTACCGGTATCAACCTTTGCGGTGACCGAAGTGTCACCTTCTGACGTACTGGAAAGTCCTACTGTGGCGGCAACAGTATCAATTATAGAAACAGCGGTGCTGGATTCATAAATTTTGCGGAAAATATCGTCAAAAGACGTTAATAATTCATCATAACCATTTCCGATATCATAAAAACGACCATCCGGATTGTTGACCGGATCATGCTTACTTACCGGCGTAGCAGCAAAATATAAAATGTGAGCGCTGTCTGCATCAATTTCTGAGTTCCACCCAGTGTTTTCCTTATATTTCAGTCCCATACCAATGGTAAAGGTTTCGGCGGTCTGGGTATACGGCCGGCCAGTTTGCGGATTAATGGCACCCCAGGCTTCGCCGGCATTATCTTTTTCTCTGCGTTCCAGGGGTGATTTACTGGTACAGAAAAAGTCAGGACTATTCACTGCCGGCACTGCTAAGTATCTTCCATATTCTACGGGATCGCTTAGTTGCTGTTGGTAAAGCGGCGGCTCGAGAGCAGCCTCGGATGCACCGCTCGGCAGTGTGAATTCTTCGTACTTCTTATATATTTTGTCGGTATAATTTTGTTTGTACTCTACAACTCTCATACAGGAGCTATAATAATCATTTTTATAGATATAAGGACCAAAATTCTTGGTAGCTAGACGCTGGGTGTAGTAACCGAGAGTGGCTTCAGTAGGACTGACCCTTAAGTGAGCGATTTTGCTATCGCAATAGGGCATGCCTTTTTTGCTTGCGATATAACAATATTTTTGGTTAAAGTTGCGATATATATCTCCGTAAGGAGTTGCCATCCGATCCGCATCAAAATACCCATCCCAGACAGCATCGGGCTTGAGATGCAGCGGAGGTTTTAGCTCTAAGTTACTCTCCCACCAACTTTTTGGAAACAAAAAACCACCATCACCTGAATCAAGATCCCCACCGGAAACAATATCTTTTAAATCATACACCCGGTGGCTAGCCCTACGATATGTATACCTATTAAGATCTCGGCCATTGGAAAGAATCACTAAAAAAGATTTCTGGCAGCGATATTGTTGTCCTTTCATGACCACATCTTTCGCTATTTTAGGTAACGCATCCATTAGTTTCAACTCGTTGCCTTCACTCATTCTGGGAGTCAATAAATCAATATTGCGCAGCAATTGATTTAATTCACCAGCGGAGGTTCCATCATAATATTTGCTTGGAATCTTAAGTGCTTGCTCGGCATCCGCACTCAGTTTAAAAAAATTCTTATCGTACTGGAGCCCTCCGTTATCATTATGAATATGAGGCATGCCCCAGTGATCGAATTGTGTTTGGAATTGGCTTCTTACCTGTATAGCGGTATTAAAATTTGATACGGGCAACACGGCAAAGTGCATTTTATCGCGGTATTTTTGGATTAACTCCTTTAGTACCAGTTGCACGGTACGTATGGCGGTGCGCCCTCCGGGTTTACAATCATTGCGGAAATGCCGGGCAATACGATGACCAAAAGCATCTGTATCACATAATCCTGATCCTCTGCATTTTCCTCCCGATCGCGGACCATATTTCCGTTCTTCTTCCTGCAGTACTCTGTCCAATTCTGCAGAACTATCAAATTGAGTCCACCACAATTCATCATTACCTGTTTCTTTTACCCAAGTATCATACCCAGAATGATAAATGTATCGACGGCACATGATACCGATGGGAGCCGGAGTCTGAACAACTTCGCCCATCATCTTATGATTATCAATAACCAAAGCCACATTTGGCTTCACATCATGGGATAAGGCAGTGGTTTTTTTATTTTGGTAAATTAAGGGCAAATCAGCAAAAATACTGGGGGAGGCAACGGTCAAGGAAGGCTGCGAAAGTAAAATACTGGCCAGTAAAGTTAGGGCGTGTGGTTTGCGGTGCATAATTTTGCCAATCCTATTGTAATTTGTCAAGTTAATCAATTCCATTAAACAAATTCTTTATTATTATTAATAATAGCTATTTTTTTTTACACAATCAATGCATTTTGTATCATATTTCATTGTCAAATTATCAATTTAGCATAATATGTTTGTTTTTTGTTAAATAGATGATATAGTTACAACTTTGATCAATTACATGTGTGCTTATGGTCAGTTTGTTGTGTTTGTGGTCAATTTATTGTTTAATTATTTAATCTATGACAAAGTATTTGAAGTTTTTGGTATGCTGCTTTTCATTACAAATGTAAGTGGGCAATCAGTGGAAGGATGTTAATCAGGCTTTTAGTTAAGTATTGATCAATCAGATGCTTTCAATGGTTTAGGCGCGGTGGGTGTTTGTATGGTATGGTCGTATCTTTACTAGGCGGATTGGAGATGTAGGCAAGTTCATATCGGCATACTATTTGCGCGGAAAGTGATGCTTGCAGAATTAGTAATGATTTGCCTGTTATTTTAGTATAGGCTAAGGCATATTCTGACGGCAGCTAAGTGGTCAAAGCTTAAAGCTGATTTACCGATTAAGTGGATTTGGGCCGCATCGGTTAAGCTGTTTTTTCTGACGCGTTCAATGACCGGCGATAGAATCGACGTTTGGCCATAATGACGTTTGATCCGATCCAACGGTTTTATCTATGCGTGTACGCTGCTAATCATTTTTATTCAAAGGTGATTCTGCATCCGTCGTTCTTCTCATTCTTGCATGCTTTTACATTTTAAGCTTGCATTTGGATTAGAGTCTTAATGAGGCGTTAAAGCTGTTTCCTAGGGAATCCAAGCTTTTTTATTTCATTATGCTGTTTAAACTGAAAGTTATATTGTTAAGCTGTCGTCAAAACCAAACAAACTGCTCGTTTGTACCTAACATCTATGATTGATAATTATTTTCTCATGATTAATCAGCCATTGTTTGCGTGCCAATCCACCACCATAGCCAGTTAATTGGCCATTAGAACCGATTATTCTGTGGCAAGGAATCATGATGGCGACACGATTAAAGCCATTGGCACGAGCAACAGCCCTAACTGCTTTAGAATTATTCAGCTTTTCTACCTGTTGTTTGTAAGTAGTGACTTCGCCATAAGGTATTGTTCTCAAACAATCCCAGACAGCCTGCTGAAAATGCGTTCCGGGGGTATGCAATTGAACAGTGAAGATTGTTCTTTTACCCGCAAAGTATTCATTTATTTCAACCTTGGCCTGTAAAATGTGATTATTTTCACCAAAGATAATTACGCCATTAAGCAGATTTTGTAACTGCCTGAACTCTG
>JAGGIK010000014.1 GCA_024103515.1 Snodgrassella sp.
GGCTTCGTTCAGCAGCGACCTCATGCCGCTAGTGCATAACGATGCGGGTTTGCTTTCAGGATTTTGATTTTCCTGCCATGATCAGTGCAGCCTGCTTTAGGATATCGTTTTCCATTCGCAGTTGCTTAAGCTCTTTTGGTCAAGCAATCAGTTCATTTTCTTCTGGCGTGCGATTATCTTTGGTCTTAAAAGAACCGCTTTGACTAGATTGGCTTATGCAGCGGTCTAAAGCGGAAGGTGTCAAATCGTATTGCTTGACCAATTGACTGCGCGATTTTCCTTGCTAATCAAGTTTAACCATTTGTGCTTTGAAATCAGCACTGAAAGATCGTCATACGCGTTGTTGTTGATTCATCATTTTTTCCTTTTTAGCGTTAAGTTTGCCTTATCCCTTAAAAAGGTTGTATGAATTAGTGTAGCCTATCCATTGTAAATACCTTATAGTTAGTACAAAACTGATGTAGAAAATCACGTTGCTTGTTTTTGTGGTTTGTATTCAATCAGTGCAGTGATTGTGTTAAATGCACATAATCAGCTATTACCCAGACAGCTAGTAGCCGAATTTTTTTCCTTGTCTTATTATTTTGGTCATGGCTGCAATTAAATAAGGAATGATATAATAAACACAAGCTAAATGGCTTTACCAAATAAGCTTTTCAGCTTTTTGCAAAAATAGTTGGTATATATTTATTGAAATAATAAGCTTGTATTGAATATATGCTTTTTTATAATTAGTATATTTTTAATAAATTTGTTTATTTAGATCATATTCAGCAGGATAAGGTTATCTTAATAACTATTTGGATTAAAATCTTTGCAATTCACGACTTAGTTATAAGCTTTATAGAGTTAAATAATAAAATATAGTTGCGCAATCACGATCAGCCATGATATAGCCATCATTTTAAATAAAAACATTCCAGCAATAATAATCAAGTATATGATAAAAAATTTAAATAAAGATTTAGAATTAGTATTGCTTTTATTTAATTCATTCGCAAAAAATGGCATATTTACAAATAGCAAATATTTATTATTATATTCTTAATTGATAAATTAAAGTATATGAGTGTTTCTTTTATGTATGGACGCTGCTGTAATTTTTATTGAGCAAGCTCTTTTTCTGTAAGCTATATTTGTTTGTCTGCTGTCAGTATTATTAATGTTTTTATTAATTTTCTTTAGAGATTGTATCAACTCTTTTGTTTAGCGAGGCTGAATACTCAAAAGGTTGCGCTATAGCTGGTTTAAACCGCTGTACTTACTATTATCGAGCTAAGTCACGGCATAATACGATGTGTATTTCGACATTTAGTGCTAAAGCTAAAAATATTTATGCTATGCTTTTCGAAACTGTTTGATTACATAAAAAAGTTTGGTTATCAATGAATGGTATAAAGGTATTATTGAGTATTTGGTCAAACGTAGGTAGTGTATTTCTCCATATTTCCTACCAAAGTCATCGACAGTTAATTAACAAGCACAGTGTTGATCACTGAACCTTACAAGTGACAGCAATCGCAACCAACGGCGCGTTAGAATGTTTAGTGTAATCAATGTCTTTAGTTGCGAGGTATTGGGCATTGATACTGTATTCAATTTACCAGCAGATCGGCTGACTCTGTTATCTGAACATGCTGGCTAAATATTATGCTTAGCCTCTAATATACGCGTAGATAGATAAACTGGAATTTATCGGAAAATCTTACCTACTTGACATGTTTTTATGTTTCATTACAGATAAGATTAATTTGGTCAATCATAATCAAACCAGCTGTTTAGCGCGATTTAATTGTTTGTATTGTTCAGAAGTACTGGATTTATATCCCTTTAATAATCTAGGATAAGCAAAAGCAGTAAGCGAATAATGGCTAACAATTTATCACTGTGATAGATGTTATCAAGCACCAAATAACATGATATTGTTTGAATATATAACCCTAAAACAAGCTGCATAATCTTTTACTGAAGCTATATCGTCAGTATAGGGTTTATATTTATTTCTCAAAAAAAATAAAACCCTGTCGATATTGATCATAAGTACAGGGTTCCACTTTTGTCTGATATTTTTTATTGCAAAGGCTGCAGATTCATCACTTCCATTAAGAAATTGGTAAATGCCGGATTAGCCGGTTTTTTCTGCATATTCGGCCATCGTTGTTGCCATCCTGTTAGTGCGTTTTTAATATATGCTTTAGATTGTGCTGTATTAATAGAGCCTTGCTGACTCTCTACTGCACTGCGCAAATAGATATCATACATGTCATCATCAACCATATTATGACCTACTTGAGCAATCCGGAATTTATCCAGCATCTGAGCAGCCTGGACTTTAGTCATAGTGCCTTGAGACACGCGGAAACTTAATCGAGTAGCTTCGTCACGTATTCTAGCCACATCAGACCAGTGACTGTCGGCCAATTTATAGTCCTTACCTCTAATCGTTCCATCCTCTACTTTTGCTGTTGTAGATGAATTGGCTATAGTAGGATGATTTTTACCTAAAAAGTTGGTACATGCACTCATTAATACTGCTATAACACTTAATGCTAATATTTTTTTCATCATTTGTTTACTCAATAAATTGCTTAAAACAAAATAAAAAGCCAGCTAGCTTCAGCGTATGGCTGCGATACAGTTATTTAGTATGATTGTATCACAGCCATTACTGTAACATAAAACCAAATTGGTTAATTGGTTTTATATCACCGAGTTTTTCACATTAAGCCAGATCGGCAAACAATGGTGTAGACAAATATCGCTCACCATAAGACGGAATTAATATTACAATAAGCTTATCCTTATTTTCTGTTTTAGCCGCCAGTTGCAATCCTGCCCAAACAGCCGCTCCTGAAGAAATACCCACTAAAATTCCTTCTTTTGATGCCATGGCACGAGCAGTAGCAAAGGAATCCTCATTTGCTACCTGAATCACGCCATCATATATATGAGTATTTAATATTTCTGGCACAAATCCGGCACCGATACCCTGAATCGGATGCGGCCCTTTTTCGCCCCCCGATAACACTGGGGAAGCTTGTGGTTCAACAGCATAAACCTGAATCTGCGGATTTTTTTCTTTCAATACTTCGCCCACCCCAGTAATGGTGCCACCAGTGCCAACGCCAGCAACAAAAATATCTACTTTTCCATCTGTGTCCTGCCAAATTTCTTGTGCAGTTGTCTGACGGTGAATTTGAGGGTTAGCCGGATTTTCAAATTGTTGTGGCATAAAATATTTGTTTGGATCTGATTCGACTAAAGCCTGAGCGCGGGCAATGGCACCGGACATGCCTTCTGCGCCGGGTGTCAATATCAGCTCAGCACCAAAAGCACGCAACAACATACGTCGTTCTTTACTCATGGTATCGGGCATGGTAATAATCAGTTTGTAGCCACGTGCAGCACAAACCATAGCCAATCCAATACCTGTGTTACCACTTGTCGGTTCCACAATAGTTGTATCAGCGTTAATTTTTCCAGCTTGTTCTGCTGCATCTATCATGTTGCCAGCAATACGATCCTTGACGCTACTGCCTGGATTAAAAAATTCGAGTTTGACTACTAGCTTACCAGGAAGTCCTTCTCCCAGCCTATTTAATTGAACCAGGGGTGTATGACCTATCAAGTCTAAGATATTAGATGCGATCTTCATTTACTGTCCTTATTCACTAAACTTTAAATATTTCAAAAGTTTCTGACCTCGTAGTATTTAACAATCTTAAGCAATGTTAACAGATTATTTTTGATTTGCAATATAATTCGATCGGATTTTTTGTATGACACTATATATTTATAAAAATTAATTGCTATTGCTGATAAGGAATCTTAAGATTTTATTTTATTGAACTAATTTTGATAATGAATCCCATTCAGTTTGCACTATTGGTGGGAATATTTGTGTAACGATCTGTTGAAATAGTACAGCACAAAACAGCAAATTTTTTTGCAAAAAGTTCAATATGATTTCAATATGCGATTAATCACTCTAAATTATTTCGGAATCGTATTGAAAAAAGTCCAGGCCGGTGCCACAATCTAATAACATTGCCGTAAAACGATATCGGCCAATTCAATCTTTTATCTACGGCGAGAAAATACGGTGGTCTAGAACCGTTAAAGGGCAAACGCTTAAGGGAATTTAAGGCTGAAAATCGTCAGCTTAAGTCGTTGTTGCTGAATTGAGTTTGATGTCTCAACTGCAAGAAGAAATCATAAAAAGAGCTCTCGTGCCAGCCAAAATAAGTGAATTGTGGGCAGAGAACTGACAAGTCACTCAATCTTCCTCATTGGCTATGGAGTGGTTCGACTATAGGCTTGAGCCACTATACGGACTATTATTAAGCTAAATTACCGCATGATGCATGTTTAGTTGGGTACTAAAATGTGATCAGCAATAAGTATTTAGATGGGAATAGTCTAAGTATTATCATTGTATCCGAAAGCATGGTTATCAGTGAATATTATAAACATGTTTAGCGGGGATGGTGCGAATTAAAGCTTAATCTTAAGCTAACGCATACACAATGTATTCTACCACTCGGCGCTGAAAAGCAATCGCTACCGAATAAGAATGTTTAATGAAATCGATGATTTTAACTGAAAAATAATTGCTATTAATATGGCGATCAGTTTACTGGCTATTAGGATTACCCATTACCTCAATCATCTAGCCTAATATTATGGTAATCAATTAAAAATATGTGTTGATAAAGACTCAGGATTTATCAGAAAAACCTTTACCAACTGGGAAAATTTACATCGGATAATTGTAGATTATGCTAAATCAATATTGATGAGATTGAACGATATAAGCACAATTATCTAACTGAGGTGTTGGTTTTACGGCTTTTACTAATCTGGCTCAAGCTAGGAGGGATAGCCGAAGAATGTCTAACTATTTATAACAGCAGATGACTTCCTGACAAATTAGATGATATAACACCGATTGAATATAAAATATTACGAAAGGCTGTAGGATTAGCTAAGTAAGTTGTCTACTAAATTTGGGTATTGATATTTCGACGATCAAAAATTTTTTTAGCTTTCAATCCACTATTGTAAATTTTGGAAGACAATCCATTACTATATATACATTAGTATAACGATAGCCATCATTAGGTAATTGATTACAGCTATTTAAACAATATATAACTATATATACGCATAGTTTAATATTATGGCAATTGTGCGTGGCTGGTTATAAGATTAAATTAAAATTCATCGTTACAAAATACGCGATCTTAGCTACTTACAGACGCGTTACGGCCAATACTCCTTTCACATCACTTAGATTACTAATCACCCGAGGTAGATCGTTAATTTGACGAACCTCGACGGTGAAACGCAAGTTAGCCTCAAGGTCTTTTGATAGTGTCTGCACCGCAGTGACATTTAAATGATTACGAGCTAGCGTTTCTGATATATCACGTAGTAAGCCACTGCGATCCTGTGCCCTGATTTCAATATCAATGGCAAAAATCTGACTGGCCGATTGTTCTGTCCATGAAGCGGGTAACACTTTATCCGGCGATATCTGTGCTAAATAGTGAAAAGATTTACAATTATTGCGATGAATGGAAATCCCACGCTCACGGGTAACAAAACCAATAATTTCATCGCCATAAGCTGGTTTACAGCATTTGGCCAATGTGGTGAGTAATCCATCTTCACCATCTACGAGCACACCAACGGAATGAGTTTTAATTTTACTTTGTTTGACCAGATGTGTTTCGGTAGCCGGTGTTTCCGGCTTTTCTATTAACGTGCCAACAGCTTTCTGAATCAGTCGAGTTGATACCTCGCCCTGCCCCATAGCCATATATAATTCATCAACACCGGTAAAGCCAAGCGCTTCAGCCAGTTTGTGATAATTCGGCTGAATCTGCATTTTAGCCAGCTGTTTATCCAAGGCATTCCGACCAGATTCGCGAATGGTTTCGCCATTCTGCTGACGAATGAAAGCACGGATCTTGCTGATCGCTTTGTGACTTTTAACCCAACCATCATGTAGCCAGTTTACTGAGGGGGTCCCTTCACGAGCAGTAATAATTTCTATCCGCTGGCCATTTTCCAATGCAGTTGATAGCGGAACAATCTGCCCATTGACTTTGGCACCACGACAACGGTTACCGATATCGGTATGCAGAGCATAAGCAAAGTCAATCGGTGTTGCCCCGGCAGGCAGAGAGAATACTTTTCCATGTGGAGACAATACATAAATGGTATCGTTAAACAGCTCGGTTTGAAATGCGCGCGATAAGTCCTCGCGTTCATTCTCGGCTTCTGCAATGTTCTCCCGCCATTCCAGCAATTGGCGTAACCATGCTATTTTGTGCTCATAAATTTCATTGCCTTTACCCCCTTCTTTATAGCGCCAGTGCGCCGCAACCCCAAATTCGGCAAAATGATGCATATCAAAGGTGCGGATCTGGATCTCTACTCCTTTATCCTCTGGTCCAACCACGACAGTGTGTAAACTTTGATAATCGTTAGGTTTAGGATGTGCTATATAGTCGTCAAATTCACCCGGGATGGGCTGCCACAAACTATGTACAACCCCCAAAGCAGCGTAACAGTCGGCCACAGTATCGACTAGGATACGTACTGCACGTATATCATACAACCCCTTAAAATCGAGTTTTTTCTTAATCATTTTGCGGTAGATTGAATAAATATGCTTCGGTCGTCCTGCCACCTCAAAGCGCATATTCAAACGTCTTAATTGTTGCTTAAGGGTATCCACAAACTGATTGATATAGTCTAGCCTTTCAGTACGTTTTTCATCCAGTAAGCGCGCAATCTGTTTATATTCATCCGGATTCTGATAGCGAAAGCTTAAATCTTCCAGCTGCCACTTCAATT
The DNA here is from genome assembly GCA_024103515.1 of Snodgrassella sp. Classification (GTDB taxonomy): domain Bacteria; phylum Pseudomonadota; class Gammaproteobacteria; order Burkholderiales; family Neisseriaceae; genus Snodgrassella. The sequence continues at coordinate 6,865 of JAGGIK010000014.1, forward strand.
GCCATACGCCCAAACGATTGGCCAAAGGAGCAAATATGGTCATGGTTTCTTTGGCTACACGTTTCCTGAGCGCTTCATCAGTAACCTGACTTAGAAAGTTCATAGTTTGGGCTCGCATAGCCAGCTTGATCAGCACTACGCGAATATCAGATACCATAGCCAGCAACATCTGACGCATAGCTTCAGCCTGTTGCTGTCGTTCTTCATTGGTTGCAGATGGGTTAACGCTAACAAAATAAGTTAGTTTTTGGATCTGGTCCAAACCAGATACCAGCTGCACCACACTATCACCACATGAGTCTTTAACAATGCTTTTCCAATCTGGTAAAAAATTTGGCAGATAGCAAATTAATGCCGCCGCCACTGCATCAGCCATCAAATCCATATCGGCAACGGTTTTGGCTGTAATGAACAAGTTGGAAAATAGGCTTTCCCCGAAATCTGTACAGGCATCCTCAGGGTAATGTTTTTTCATCAGGGCATAGGCATGTTGTAGGACATTTTGTGCAGCCCCCGGCAGTGAAGCAATATATTGCTCCCACCATAGATTAGACTGAGCCGGGGAAACCTTGAGCACTTGATTTTGCGTACTGACCATACCTTTGACCTGTTGATTTAGGTAAATTATTCATGCAATTGTATCAAAAACCGATGTATTTTGCTTTATTATGGGCTGTAGAAATCGCATAATAATGCTATGATGCCATATTGGCATACGCTATATGTAATTGACTTAGTACGTCTTGCGTTTATCTCTTTCGCATATAGTCTTATTTTTTAAAGGATTTATAATGCAGACTCACCCAGAAGTCTTTGGTGTAGACGCGTTGGCTGCAAAGATTCGCAAAATTCCTAACTGGCCTCAGGAAGGAATATTATTTCATGACATTACGCCGGTATTACAAAGTCCACAGTATTTTCGCTTACTGGTAGATTTACTCGTTTATCGTTACATGCAACAGAAAATAGATGTAGTGGCGGGACTGGATGCGCGTGGTTTTATTATCGGCGCGGCTTTGGCCTATCAGCTTAATGTGGGATTTGTACCCATCCGAAAAAAAGGTAAATTGCCTTTTAATACTATTGCTGAAAGTTATGAGCTTGAATATGGGCACGCTACCATTGAAATGCATACCGATGCGGTTAAGCCGGGCACCCGAGTTTTACTGGTAGATGATTTGGTCGCTACTGGTGGTACGATGACAGCAGGTGTCAAATTATTACGCAAACTGCGTGCTGAAGTGATCGAAGCAGCAGCCATCATTGAATTCACAGATTTGCCCGGTGGTAAAAAAATTCGCGATGAAAACGTACCATTGTTTACCTTGTATCAGAATTCAGGTTCAGTTGATCAATTTCAGTCATTGAGCAAATGAGGTAGTCGATCATTTCTAAAAAGCAGAGTTTACAAACTCTGCTTTTTATATTTCTGTTCAGTTATTGAATATCCAGCACAGGCATGCCTTTAACTATTTCATCCACTGCCTTTACCTGCCACAAGAACTGCTCAAGTTGAGCCAGCGGTAAGGCACTTGGTCCATCGCAACGTGCTTGATTAGGATCGGGATGCGCTTCAACAAACAGCCCAGCCAGACGGGTAGCCATACCAGCCATCGCCAGATCAGCTACTTGACTGCGTCGTCCACCAGAAGCTGCTGCCCCCGCTTCGCGTTGTTGTAGAGCATGGGTAACATCAAAAATAATCGGCAAATCAGCACATACTTTCTTCATCACGCCAAAACCGAGCATATCGACCACCAAATTATCATAACCAAAATTACTGCCACGTTCACACAGTATTAGCTGATGGTTGCCGGCTTCAATAAATTTCTCTACGATATTTTTCATTTGCTGTGGACTGAGAAACTGCGGTTTTTTGATATTAATTACTTTGCCAGTTTCGGCCAATGCCATCACCAAATCTGTCTGACGAGCCAAAAAAGCCGGTAACTGTAATACATCAACCACTTCGGCTACGGGTACCGCTTGATAGGGTTCATGCACGTCGGTAATGACTGGTACGCCAAATTCCTGCTTTACTGCGGCAAAGATTTTCATGCCTTCTTTTAGCCCAACACCGCGATAGGAATGAATGGAAGAACGGTTGGCTTTATCAAACGAAGCCTTGAAAACCAAAGGAATACCTAGCCGATTGGTCACATCCACGAAATGAGCACAAGTTTTCAGCGTCAGGTCCAAATTTTCCAGTACATTTAAGCCGCCAAACAGCACCATAGGTAAATTATTGGCTAAATCAATATTGCCTACACGAATTATCTTGCTCACAATTGATCCTTAGTTATTTTAGCTGGCGATTAATTCTCTCTATACCAGCACCAAAAGAAATATTTTACAAAATTGTCAGCCTGACGTCCAAAGTCATTATGTCAATAGTGAATTCATCAATTTACTTTTACTCAACTACTGGCCACATAAGGCTAAATGATAGGCCAGCTACCTATGATCCAAGATTGCTACCGCTCAATTGTTTTAATTTTAAAATTTAAGCCAGTAACCATACTTGGTGAAATATAGAAGCATAAAGGTTACAGCTTAGGCATGATAAAAGATTGTGTACTGACTAAACTTTGAATTAAGCTGTTCTCTAAACGATGAGCAGATCAGTCTAAGGATGCTATTTTGTGTAGTGGTTAATAATAGATTGTGTTTTGGTATATCTTTTACAGTATATTTATCAAGTAAAACATTATTTCGGCTGAGATTCCGACTATTGTTGTATGCTAATCCATCTATAAGATTTTAAGAGTAGTTTTATGTTTAAATGCTCAACCATCTCATTTTATTTGATATTTTATCCTTGTATTTACAATTAGCTGCGTAATTTGAACACCTCTGTTCTACCCACTTCTGATATTCTTTAGTGATTTAAACAAACCAGTCAAGGAAAGAACCAGTATTTCTAAAGATCTATTCACTTTATTTAACTATAATTGATTATTTTATTTATTAATAATAGAGCGGTGATTAAAATAACCAGTATGATTTTAATCATATGTTAACATAATGGTTCATTTAGACTCTGTATCGCCCTTATTCGAAGGAAGTGATTTGATAAATCTGTTGTATTGTGTCTGGCTGGAATACGCTAAAGTAAAACGAAGTTTATTCACTGCTATTAACATTAGCCTCAGATGGGGATATTTGGTTAAAATTTTCACACTATAGGATTAAATTGTATTATCGCGCTACAATAGGTAACAGGCACACAGCAATAAGTATAACGATTATTTTTCATAATAAACCAATCATTCAGGAAAATAGGATTTATTTTGGCTTATTTCACGCACAAACGCTTTTCATGGCTGGTACTGATCATGTTGTTGCACAGCACATGTTTTGTGGTACACGCTGCCAGCTGGTCAGCAGATAGCGAAGAAGCTGAGGATATACCGCCACCTAAAACTGGTTTTTTCCACCGTCTTTTCCATCGTGATGCAGCCAGTGATAGTGATAGTGAAAAGAAACAATTGCCGAAAACGCCCCATGTACCTGTTATTATTGATGTTAACAATAATGCATTGAAAAAATTGATCGGCAATCATTTGCCACTAATTACTCAGCAATTGATTGAAGACCTTGATGATGAGCAAATCAATTTTCTGGCCGAAGAAGCGCCACAGCAAATCCAGACTATGTTGGAGACAGAAGGTTATTTTAACGCGAAAGTTAGCATTGAAAAATTACAGAACGGTTACACCATCCACATTATTTCTGGTCCACGCACCAATATTGAAAATGTCAATATTGCATTGTCAGGCAATGTGACTGAAGATGATAATTTAACCAATTATTATAAAAATGCAATTGACAACTGGGTTTTGCCAGTTGGTCACCCATTTACTCAAAGTAACTGGTCAGCAAGTAAATCATCGGTATTGACAGCGATGGTGCGTAAAAAATATCCATTGGCTATGATTAAATCCAGCCGCGCCACTATCGACCCACAAAAAAATTTGGCTGACTTATCACTGACTGTAGACAGCAAACAGCCAATATACTTTGGTGATATTCAGGTTAGTGGAGCACACCGCTATCCTGCGTCCATTATTACTGGAATGGCAGATTTTACCCCTGGCACCCCCTACGATCTGGACAAGTTACTGGATTATCAACAGGCACTGGAACAAGATAGTCATTATGGCAATGCTGTGGTGCGTGCTGATTTTGATCATATGGAAAATGATCATGTACCAGTACTGGTCAAAGTAAGTGAAATGAAAAAACAAAAGGTTACTTTTGGTTTGCGCTTTGACTCAAAGAATGGTCCTGGTTTCCGTGGCGGTTACGATTACTATGATCTATTTCATAAAGGGTATGTCGGTTCAACTTTGCTTGATACCGACCGTTATGAAACCACTTTTGGTTTGGGTATCAGTCAGCCAAGAAACAGTCGCGGCCATTTCTGGACATCCAACCTTAATTACGCTTATTCAACAGTCCAGCATCTGGAAACACGCGCCCTGTCCGGTGGCTTCTGGCATGTACGAGACCGTAATGGGATTGATTCACGTATTGGTCTGGAATATATTACTGAAAGCAGCAAAATTGAGGATGGACCTGAGCTGGGACGCAGCTATGCCACCATGCTGACTGCATCATGGAAGCGCCAAAACATTGAGACGCAGTTGCGTCCTGCCAACGGTTATTATTTTGAAGGCAAAATTGGTTCAACATTTGGCAAGCTGGTGTCTTCAGCCTCGATGCAGCGGATTTGGGCAAATGCTGGCTATTATTATACGCCGGAGGTTAAAAAATACGGCACATGGGTTTTACGCAGTCAACTGGGCTATGTGCATACTGGTGATGCGGTCAATGTTCCTTCCAATCTAATGTTCCGTACCGGTGGTGCCAACAGTGTGCGCGGTTATGAAATGGACAGTATTGGTTTGAAAAGTTATAACGACTCTATTTTGCCTAATCGTACTCTGGCTGTGGCCAGTGTAGAATATCAACTTCCGGTTTATAAGGATTTTGCCTTAGCACTATTTCATGATGCTGGCTCAGTATCGAAAAATTTCAGCGATATGCATTGGTACGAAGGTAGTGGTTTAGGCGTACGCTGGTTTAGTCCTGTGGCACCTTTTGCTTTTGATATTGCTTATGGCCACCATGATGAAAAATGGCGCTGGTCGATCAATTTAGGAACGAAATTCTGATGACCGAACAAGCTGCTATGCCGAATAATACTCTAGAATCATCTGTTTCTAACGAGCCAACCACCAAGGTACCTCGACAAGGTCACAAAAAAAAGTGGTTGAAAGCCATTTTATGGTCAACTGTTCTGCTCGTGATAATTTTGTTTAGCTTAGCATCATGGTTGGTTGGAACCCAATCCGGCTTACGCTTTGGGGTATTTACTTTGTCAAAGTGCTTTGGTTTAAATGTCAGCGCAGATGAACTTAAAGGTAGCCTCTGGCAAGGATTTTCCGGTAAAAATATACACTTTGCTCATCGGAATTTTGACTTGAGTCTTGAAAAGATTCAGCTGAACTGGAATAACCGAGAAATCTGGCAACGTCATCTCCATATCCGGCTATTGGATGTAGGCAACATTAATTATATCGGTCACAGCGAACCTTCAACCAAACCTGCGCCTACCTTACCTCGTAACATCAAACTGCCGATATCTGTCAGTGTAGACACGATACAGTTGGGTGGTTTTAGTGTAGGCAAAAAACATCACCCGATTCTGGCGGCCAGTCAGGCAAATTATCGCTATGATCATACCCACCACCAGCTTATTCTGAATCAACTTAACACCCCATGGCAAAATATTCAGGGACAAGTACGCATTAACATTCAAACTCCTTTTGCCTTAAGTGGAAAACTCAGCGGCTCCGGCACACTGGATAAAAAGCAGGTCGAAAGCAATGTCCTACTGCAAGGCAGCCTGCAACAACCTGATCTATTTGCTCGACTGGATGGTGGCGATATTCACTTCCGTACGCATCTTATTTTAAAACCCTATGCTCTAAAACTGAATCACAAGATTGTCAGCATCAATTTGCAAGCTCAACACATTAATCCGGCGGCATTCAGTCCCGCTCTGCCTTTTGCCGATCTGAATATGAACCTAGACTTGACTCCTATTAAAGGTAATAGGGACAGTCTAAGCGGACATATTAAACTAGGCAACGAAAAACCATTGGCTTATAACGATGCTTCGACCACAGGTTTACCGCTGCGAAGCATAGAAGGTGACATTAGTATTGATAGTAATGGTCGACTGGTACTTCCTGCTTTAACTTCACAACTGCTACAACAGGGACAAATTATCAGCAAGGGCTATATCGACACAGCAGCCAAGCAACTTGATTTAAACAGTCAGCTTTTGCGCATCTATGCCAAAGATGCGCTGACCAACAATTTGCCCGGTTCAGTGAATGGATTCATCCATGTATTCGGTTCTTTTAAAGATATGCATACCCAATGGCAGCTGACTACAGAAAAAGCCAGTAGCAATGGTGCTCTGCAAATCATTACCGATGAAGGAAAACACCAGCAAACAGTGCTGCTAGATGAATTGAATTTAAATCCTAATGGCGGTGGCCACTTCAATGCCAAAGGTAGCCTTGCATTGTATCAAGATAAAGCTTTGCAACTGGATATAAACAGTATTAATTTCAATCCGGCCAAACTCAATGATACCTTTCCTACTGGTAACATTAACGGCCACATTACTCTCACCGGTCGCCTGGATCCGCAATCAGATATAAAAGTCGAAATGTTATGGCACAACAGCATTTTGTCTAATGCCCCATTAAACGGCAAAGCCAATATTCGCTATCGCAACCAGCATTTGGAGCAAACTGATATCAATCTTCATTTGGGTCAGAACCGGATTAATAGTAACGGCAGTTTTGGCAAAAATGGTGACAAACTCAATCTTGACATTAATGCCCCTAACCTTAGTCTGTTCGGGTTTGGCATTAAAGGATTATTGATCACCAAAGGCTTCATTGCTGGAGAGCCAAAAAAACTGACCGCCAACCTCAGCGGCTCAGCACGTAATCTCGAGATAGCACAGCTGCTCAACATTAATCAGCTTGATTTCAGACTTACCGGTTCTCCTGATATTAATCAGCCATTACAGGTTAACTTGAATGCCGAGCACATTGCTATTGGCAGCAATAGCCAGAAGAATACAACAGTGATTAATAACACTGATATCAAAATAAACGGTAAAGGAAATCTGCATCATATTCAAGGCAACAGCAAACTATTACTTGACGGCAAATCCTACAATCTCAATCTTAATGCCAATGGAGGTTTTGACCCGAATTACCAATGGCGCGGTCGGGTCAATATTCTGGATGTGAGTGGTGCTTTGAACCTAAAGCTTCTCAGCCCCATACAGCTAGAAGCTGGTATGCAGCGCGTCAATATGCAAAATGCCCGCTGGGCAGCTTTGGGTGGCAGCTTGGTACTTAACAAGCTCAATTGGGATAAAAATCAAGGCTTGTCTACCCACGGTGTAGCCAGCAATCTAGCTATTCGAGAATTACATGGTTTAATTAATCGTAAAGCCACCAGAGATTTCACTTCATCTGTAAGTAAAAACAATTCCAGTAGCGGTTCTAATAATTTTCTATCTTGGCTGTTTGCTCAGAACCTCACTTTAGGCGGGGACTGGAATTTCAATTATGGTCAGAACATGCGGGGATATCTTAAAGTGTACCAACAATCTGGTGATGTTATTCTACCGCAGCATCAGCAAAAGCTTGAATTACGCAATCTCAGACTAGACACCCAGTTTCAAAGTGGTCGCATCAACAACCATTTAACGGGCCTTACACGCTATGGCAATACAGATGCCTCTCTTATTATCAATACAACGAGCACTGGTAAACTGGCCAATGCACCCATCAGTGGTCGCGTCAAGATCGATGTACCCGATCTGAGCACAACCCGCAACCTACTGCCGATTGGAATGCAGCTGAAAGGTGCAATGCATGCAGACGCAGCCATCAGTGGTCAGCTAAGTGAACCCTTATTAAACGGTTCTCTATCCGGCAACAACCTTTTTTATCGCGATCAGGCTAATGGTACTATTCTGGAGAATGGGTCACTTAAAAGCCATTTTCAAGGTCGCCGCTGGCTCATTGACAGCCTAAGCTTTACTCGTCGTGATGGTTCTATCAATTTAACCGGTGTCCTTGATATGACCAAGCTGACTCCAGATATAAATGTTACCGCACGTTTCAACAGATACAATATCCTTGACCAGATCAACCGCCGTCTGACCATCAGTGGCAATACCCAGTTACAATATACGATCAGCCATGGCATTGCTTTAACTGGGAATCTGAAAGTAGATAAAGGTCTGTTCGGTATGCAGCAGTCAGGAATGCCACTGCTGGATGATGATGTAGTGGTGCTAGGAAGAGAAAAAACTCTGGAACAAGAACGAGCTACTCCTGTTAGTTTCAATATTGATCTGGATATGAATAATGCTTTCCGCTTCAGCGCTCAGGGCATAGATGTTCTGTTGGGCGGTCAGCTAACTGCTACCGCTACACCGGGTAATTCCATTCAGGTAGTTGGTACAGTGAATGTTGTTAAAGGGCAATATAAGGCCTACGGACAAGACCTGGTTATTCAGCATGGCAGTACCATTGCTTTTGTCGGTCCGATGAATAATCCCAATCTGAAAATCCGTGCAAAACGCCGTTACTCTCAGGTTGGTGCAGGTGTTGAAGCACTCGGACGACTCGATAATCCACGCATCACACTCATCGCCAACGAGCCGATGAGTGAAAAAGATAAATTATCTTGGCTCATTCTTAACCGTCCCAGCAGTGGTAGTGCCGGCGATGAAGCAGCTATTGCCGCTGCCGCCAGTGCATGGCTGGCGGGTGGACTAAATGACAAAATTGGATTATTAGATGACATTAGCATCACCAGTCACCAAACCCGAAATAGCCAAACAGGAGAGATGAATCCGGCTGAACAGGCTATTACTGTTGGTAAACACCTTTCCAACAACCTATATATCAGCTATCTGTATGGCATTGAAAGTGCAACTCAGACTGTCAGTATTACCTATCAGATTAGTCGTATTCTGCAAAGTATCCTTCGCTTTGGTTCAGAATCGTTCGGTGGAGAATTCCGCTACACGCAACGATTTGATTGATAGTAAAGGTAATATAAAGAAATGAAACGCAACTTTGAGAATAAATTAAAAAAAGAATATAGCAGATATCTTAATCACTGGAACAATGAATAGTGTCTAAATTTCAGCTAGAGCATATATTGGAAAATAGTGATAATAGGTTTTAGGCAACCGATAATAGGATACTTGCGATAGATAGAAATGGCTATATAATGAGACATTTCTATTAAAAAGCTTATTAGATTACAGTATATTTTATATAAAAAAGATGATTGAGTCTTAAATAGATTTTTAAGATAAAAATATTGATTGCATAAATAAAAATTTTAACATATTTTGAATAAAGCATTACAAGCAAACAACAATAAATATTATTAATTTATATCCAATAATGCAGCAGAATTTATTATTAAGATTCTTAATTAGGGCATTGTATATTTAACAAAATATAGTTAATCATCACAAAAGCCAACCTAAAGTTGGTTCGTGCATTTTCAAAACCTGAATTTATCCAGTAATGTCACATCCTGCTCAGAAGTTAAAGAACACTGTAGTAGGGAATAATGTAAATATTCCGTATAATTAGTTCAATATCATGCAGGAATAAGTTTTTACCAGTAAGTGCGTTAACAAATTTTCCCAAAAAACTAAGTGTAAAGTTTAGATTTTCGTAATTTGTTAATATTTAATAATGTGCTAAGATGCAAAGAAATTGTTTTTAATCATTCTCGACCTGCTTGATCAACCTGCCCAGTCAGACTAATTAATTTTTAGCAGCAGGTTTTGCTGCATCATGTTAACTGCTAAAACAACTTTATTAGAACTAATTTATCTGAACGATTGTATTAGGTAAGAGCAAAATTTTGTCTATTTCGTACACCAAAATCATTACATGAAAAAACCATTACCATTATATTTTATACAGATAATTCGGAGTATTTTGTTAAAAATCAAAAAAAACACGGATAATCTGTAAATAAATACCCTATTTTGTTATAAACATATACAATACAAACAAATAAAATAACAATTATTAAACAATCAATAATTGTTATTATTTTTTTACAGATATGAAATTTAAACTTAAGAAACTGAATGGATACTTTACAAAGCATGTGGGTATTTCGCCATATTGTAGAAATGGAGAGCTTTTCTAAGGCGGCAGAATATATGGACATCACCACTGAATCTGTCAATAAATATTTGAATCACCTTGAAAAAACCGTACAAGCCAAATTATTAAACCGAACCAGTAGCAGCGTCAGCATGACGGAAGCAGGGCAAGATTACTATAAACGCTGTGTTGACGCATTGGATACTCTCACCGATGCCAATCTGATCGCTCAGGTAGGCAATATCAGACCACGTGGGTCCTTGAATATTATTGCGCCAACATGGTGCGCAACTGCACAATTTGCTCAGATACTGGCTGAATACCAACAGACCTACCCAGAAGTTATCCTGTCAGTGACTCTTGATAGCAGACGCTCAAATTTAGTAGCAGAAGGCATTGATATAGCCTTACTTGTGAGCAGTAGTCCTGATCCGGACTTGATAGTTCAACCAATCACCAGCATTGATTTTCTATGGGTGGCTAGCCCTGATTATCTTATTGAACATGGCAAAATGCATACGCTGAATGAAATCAAACTGCAACAGGGCATACTGCCACAACCAATCAAGTTAAATACACCAATAACTGCTACCAGTATCTGTAACAATGAAATGCTTATGCATCAAATGGCCCTTAATCATATGGGGTTGGCGTTGTTACCGGAATGGCTGGTCAGAGAAGATTTGCAGGCAGGAAGGCTACAAACTATACAATATCAGACCGGTACCAACAGTCATATTTTATACGCTGCTTATCTAAATCGTGAATTCCTCAGCGCCAAAATTCGCAGTTTCGTCGACTTTCTTTCTGATAAATTTAAGCTTAGAAACAGTTAAAATTAATTAACCTGACTTAGCGGAAAAACCATGCTGGATCATCAACACGCCATTCATTTCTTACAGTTATTATTTAAGCAAACTATCAATGCAGCCAGTCCGATTAATCAGCTTAATGCATTTTTGCCAATCAATAAGCCGCAAGGAAAGGTAATCGTTGTAGGTGCAGGAAAAGCGGCGGCGGCAATGGCCGTCGAATGGGAGAGAATCTGGCCAGATCACTATCCAGCGTTGTCTGGTACAGTCGTTACCCGCTATGAGCATCGCCTACCCACCCGCAATATTCAAGTTCTCGAAGCCAGTCATCCTTTACCGGATTGCGCCGGACAGCAAGCTGCACAGATTCTGCTTGATACAGTAAAAGGTTTAAATGCACAGGATCAGGTTTATTTTCTGGTTTCAGGTGGTGCTTCTGCCTTAACCACCCTGCCAATTAGCGAAATCAGTATGGAGGAAAAACAACAGATTAATCAGCAGTTGCTTAATCACGGTGTCCCTATTGACGCCATGAATACCATTCGAAAACACTTATCCCAAATCAAGGGGGGCCGACTGGCTTTGGCTGCAGCACCTGCGCACATCACTACCTTAGCCATTTCTGATGTCGTTGGTAATGATATCAGTACCATTGGTTCCGGTGCTGCAGTAGCCGATCCAACTACACTGGACGATGTAAAACACATCATCGATCGGTATCAAATAACCCTGCCCGATCATATTCTCACTTATCTGGACAGTCCCAAAGCAGAGACTCCAAAAATTCTGCCAAACAGTAGCGCCTTTGTCATCATTACGCCAGATCAGGTACTGACTAAAGTCAGTAAATGGGCACAAGCACATAATACAGAGGTTCTCTATCTGGGGGATCGCATCGGCGGAGAAGCGCGCGAAGTCGCTAAGGTTATGGCAGGGATCGCTTTATATCATCAACATCAGCGCAAAAATAATAAGCCTTTATTAATACTCAGCGGTGGTGAAACTACTGTAACCTTATATAAACAAGAGGGACGCGGTGGTCGTAATAGCGAATTTTTACTGGCTCTGGCCATTGCACTTAAGGAAGCAAAAAATATCTATGCGCTGGCTGCAGACACCGACGGTATTGATGGCAGTGAAGACAATGCTGGTGCATGGCTGACACCAGATAGCTTGGAAAGAGCCCGGCAGCTTGGAATTTCTGCAATTGATTTTCTTGATCAACATCGTGCCTATGATTTCTTTGCAGCTACCAAACAGCTACTGATTACCGGCCCCACGCGCACTAATATTAACGATTTTCGGGCTATTTTGATAATTTAGCCAATCACAATAGCACTAAAAGTTTAATTGATCAACATTTGAACTGCCTAATTTATTTAATTAAATTGGCTATTTCAATTATCTACACTCACTACAATAGATTTCCACTATATTTAAGGTATACCGAACAGAAGTCTGTCAATCAATAAAAAAATTATAGCTGTGTTTCACTAACAATTTTCTGTCCATGGCAATGTAGATACCTTATCATTAGTTCAAACCTGACATGGAAATGCCACTGCTTGCTTTAGGATTTTATATTCAATTAAAATGGCAACACACATTCAAACTACAAAATTAAAGGATAACTGTCTGTTAAATTCTACCGCAGGCAAATAGCCTAACAATGAATGTCACCGTTGATGAATGCACCAATAGCATAAACCGCAAAGGCTTGTTGTCATTCTTCAGTTGGCATCAATTTTTCCCCTTTAACAAATTCAGTTTTCATGCAGTTAAACGTAATCTCTTTCATTGCATTATCATACGAGCATCCCTTTTTACTGAGCGAACGCTGTAGATTAAATGTATTAACTTGCTTACCAAGCAAATGTTTAGCAAACACCCTTTCTCTCTCTAAATGAAATAGACGCAATGTTGTCAGTACTGGTTTATTCTGACTGAATGCAGACACCGCTCAATCTGTTGTGTTATATTGACCAATACCATAGCCGGGACAATTTGTCGCTTAGATAAATTAAGTCGTACACATCAATAATCCCAGCAATGGTTAATACGAATATAGCTTATGCCTACCACAAAAATTTACTACTAGGCACCGACATCAAACTGGCGTTGTATATGATTAGCTGTGGCTGCACTATTGCTTGCCCTCTGGTTTATCGATAACGTTCAATCGTATACTTTGATATCAATGCTAGTCACTTTTATTACTTGGGCTATGTCACGCCAAGAAACACGGATACCTGCTGGTTGTTAGGCCAATCCGTTGTATCCCCAAATCTTTTGGTGCCACAAGCAGTTTGGCCAGAAAATTATAGCGATTACTATTGAAGTTTGCCAAGGCACATATCTTTACAGGCTTTTCATTACTTAGAGCAAGTAGTATATGTAACCACCATTTCCATGATGGCCTGTCTAAGATTATTTAGTAGCTGATAATATGTCTTCTATTGCAAAGTATTTAGCTATTTATGCTGCATTTAGATTCCCAAGCAGACTGACCGCAATTATTATAATCGACAATCCGCATTTTTTATGTTGCGGTCATGCTGCTTCCATTACATGAAATTGAGTATAGGCCAGCCATGGCAGCGCGCATATTGTGCCAGTTTTTCATCAGGATTAACGGCCACTGGGTCACTTACTTCTTTCAGCAGTGGTAAATCGTTGTGCGAATCACTGTAAAAATAAATTTTTTCAAAACCAGACATTGAAAACCCTCGGGAAGTGAGCCATTCTCGTAAACGGATTACTTTACCTTCCTTAAAACTGGGTATACCAATATAACCCCCAGTATAATTCCCATCATTGTCAGTCTCCAGTTGTACTCCAATTACATTTTCAATACCAAATACACGCGCAATTGGCGTAATAATGAATTCATTAGTAGCAGAAAGTAACAACAACTCATCACCGGCATCACGATGACCTTGTACTAGCATTTTGGCCATCGTAGTGATATTTGGCAGAATATACTCGTGCAAATATTCACTATGCATTTTATCCAGCTCTGCCCGACTAAAACGGCCCAACGGTGCCAGCTGAAACTTTAAAAATTCATCAATATCCAGACAACCATTAATATAATCTTGATAAAATTTGTTTCTTTCAATATCAACAAAAGACTGATCAATCAGTCCTTTTTTTAAAAGATATTTCGGCCATTCATTATCAGAGTCACAATTAATCAAAGTTCGGTCTAAGTCAAATATGGCTAGGTTCATGCGTTTTCCTGTTGTTTAAGCAACTGACGCAGTAAAGTCAGCGTGATCCGTTTTCCCTGCGCCAGTGAATAATCGTTTAAAGTATTGAGCATCAGTAGCAAGCTATCCAGATCACGCCGCCAGTGCGAAAGAAGGTAGCGAATCACTTCATCATCAATTGGAATCTGCCGTGCCTTCGCCATGCCAACCAATGCATTAAATTTTTCCTCTTCGCTCAGTGGTTTGATTTCATATACCAAACAAAATGCCATGCGAGTTCGTAAATCTTCGCGAATCATTAGTTGTTGTGGCGGAATAGCTGAGCTGAGCAACAAATTACCATGCCGGCTGTTACGAAAATGATTAAATAATGCAAACAACTGTTGCTGTTCAGTAGCACTGAGTAATTCAATCTGATCTATCGCCACACAATCAAGATCGAATAACCAATTGCCTAGTCCTTCCCGGCTAGCATCGACATATTTTGCTTTTAAGCCGCGTGATTGCGCCTGCGCAACCCAGGCTTTGAGTAAATGACTCTTACCACTGCCAGCTTCACCCCAGACAAAAATAAATGGATCAGCCTGATATTGCAAAACATAAATCAGTTCTGCATTGGTATGGCCAAGAAATTTATCAAAACCGGGATAATTACGATCTTCAAAGTCAAAAATTAATTGATTCACTAGAGTAGACCAGTTAAAAACTGTAGTGCGAAACTCAATTGTACGCTTTCAGGCCTGCAGACATCAACTGCCTTAGTATAGTAATTGAATAATAATTCAACTCTGTCTAAAATCATTATTGGTTACCCATTTTATTAACCTCAACTTATTTATCTAGATTTTTATTGAAATTTTGATTAATACATTAGCACTGAATAAAGCCGTAACCAATCATAAAGCTGAGGATTATTCATAACTTCAATATTATCTAATGTAAATTGAATCATTACCTAATTAGGCGGATAGCGAATTTCAAAATATCAAATACTGTGATTTGTTTTATCATCGTTTAAATTAGAGCGTTTTGTTACATTATTAATAACGAGCTTTACTCTAATATGAAAATAACGTTAAATAGTAATAAGTATATTGCGTTCTATACTTAAAATTGTGTTGTTTCAACTGTACTTTAGTTAGCTTTTGCATAGCGATATGTTTTTATTGGGTCGTTTGTAAGGTCATGATGCCACATTTAAAAACAATATGATCCTTCCCAGTATTAAAACTACTACTTAAATGAGACTAATGGTACTAAGTTATTTGCTTAGCATATTCAACCGGTGACAATGAATTGAATGCACTATGAAGTCAACATTGCGGAATTTACCATTTAAATATTCAATAAAAGCGTTTTGCGTTAGTTTCCTCCTTGAATAAGAGCGAGCTTTTGTTTTTTGAGCCCAAAAGAATATAGCTTACTTGTAAACTCGCGGCTATTAACACTAATAATATATTGCAGTTTATTCTTTATTGTATCAATTGGTTTAATTGCTTAGACTGGATTGAAAGTGAAATCAGTTGACCTAACAATTGCTACGAAAATCATCTATCCCATTCACTACTCTAAAGCGATGATGGCTTGCTGGTTAATCGGATACAACAAGCCTATACATCCTTTCATGTACTTCCTCAAAGTAGTGATGCCACGCTTTAACGATAAATTTCACCGCTCCTTTGTATTCTCGATTGCAGTTTTTCTTCACCATACAACCAATAATTTTGCTTGTTATTTTGCACAAGTTCCTCTGATTTTAAGATGTTGAGTAGCATTAAATCATCATACTTAAAGTACAGACTAGCGGACTCTTTTAAACCAGTTCTTAGTCTGTCATCTGACATTGGTTAGAATTTAAAACGATAGTCACTCCAACTCAAATTAGACAACCAGCATACACTGTATTCAGATAATTTTAACTGATCAATCAGATGTGTTGCACTGCATCGACGCTTGGCAGCAATCACCATGTTTTTGATAAAACATTTTTTTATAGCAACAACTTCTAACATTCTTTCAGCAAGAAGATTTTCGATTTGCTATTTTTTATTCCAGTTCTTTTAATCGTTTTGCCTTATTCTCTTTAAGCTGTACATATTTACTACGCCAGTTATAAAATCAACTGGCTGAAATGCTCCATTCTCACCATAAGTTATCCACCTTAGCATCAGCTTCATGGCGCTTAATTACTTTTATCATTTGTTCTTCGGTAAATCGTTTTATCATAAAGAGATTTCCTTGTTTGGTTAATGCTGCTAGGAATCTTCTTTAAGCCAGAATATTCATTCTAAAGCTTAGGTCAAAATTAATATCAAAATCGACTTTCAATATTAAAGTGAACAATAAATAAAATAGTATCTTTATAATAATTTCACCTGATTAGAAATTAAGAATTTAATTGGAATTGATTACATCAACACACATTTTTTTAATTCCTAATTAAAAATTTATTTTCAGTGTTCATTTGAATTAATTTAAAACCATTTTATTTTGCTCAATTTTAAATATACCTAAATCACGATGAGTATTATCTTTAATTACTCCACACCGCCCCATTGTTCAAATAAATTTACCTATTGATAGATATATGTATTATTAATTTTTTTAAATATTCTGGCAGATTAAGGGAAACAAACATTACCATATTCAGCGCGATAACGTGAAATAAAGATGCCAATTGCAGCGTCACGATAGATAAAATTTGGCTTAGCAGGATTTATATAATGTCTTTTTTGAGAAGTTGCAGATAAAGCTCATTGGATTGATAATTAACAACTTCATTAAGTCACCAAAAATGGGCCTTCCAAAATTTACTTTTATCTGATTGAGCCTATCAAGTTAGAGAAAAAATTAGTAAACAAAAATAATTTTTTCATATTAATTCAAAATATTGTTATCATTATCTATATTGATTAAGCGATTTTATGTTATCTCTAAGACAAGCATAAGTTCAAAATCATCTTTTTTCTAGTAAAAGGCAGCAACATTACTGTCTGGGAACATAATCTCAATTTTACTGAATTAATTATACCGGTTCGACAGCAAACACTTGATTCCATAAGCGTTTGCCAATCTGATAATATGCTAGCAATTGCGTATCAACCACCGTACTGACCGCATCGCGCAAGCGGGTATTATGCTGTTGCTGACGGTAATAACGATAGGCAATTCGATTATTTTCAGCTAGTTCAGTGTCCACCAGTCCTAGCTCAGCTGCGATGCTTAATAAAGCTATATTGCCATAATTTTGCAATAATTGCGGATAGCGGTGAGCATAAGCTAAAATCAAATATTGCACCACAAATTCCACGTCTACTACACCGCCCCGAGCATATTTAACATTTTCAAGTACTGGCGGATGTGTAGCAAACATTTTTTCACGCATATTGATAATATCAACTTTTAACTGAAGCCGATTCCGCTGTCGACACAAAATTTCCTGACGAATAGCATCAAAGCGCTCTCCTAGAAGCGGATCACCAGCGATAAAACGTGCGCGCGTTAACGCCTGATGCTCCCAAGTCCAGGCATTTTCCCGTTCATAGCGTTCAAATGCCTGTATATGAGTGACTGTAAAGCCCGAATCCCCATTCGGACGTAAACGTAAATCTATTTCATATAAAGTACCAGCGCCGGTAGCCACCGTTAACCATGTGGTGAGACGCCGCGCTAGACGAGTATAAATATCAACTGAATCGGCATGTTCATCATCATATATGTAAACCAAATCAAGGTCTGAGGTATAGCCCAATTCTTTTCCGCCCAGTTTTCCATAGGCAATCACGGCAAAATGTGGTTCATCTTGATGGCGACGTGGCAATTCCATCCAGACCCTATCCAATGCCGTGCGGATAATCAAATCAGCCAAAGCAGATAACTGGTCTGACAATGCCTCCACCGTCCACAATCCTGCCAGGTCCTGTACGGCAAGCCGGAATGTATGTGCATGCTGAAAGCGACGTAATACATCCATTTGTGCTTCCACATCACCATGACAGTCATCCAGTAAACGATTCAATTCCTGAGTCAATTGTGTCCGGTCAGTATCTATCTGCATCAATTGATTGCTAAGCAATTCATCTAGCAGCACCGGATGCTGTTGCAGATAATTAGCAACCCAGCTACTCTGACTCATCAGCTGAGCTAATTTACCTAAAGCTTCAGGATGTTCATATAAAAATGCTAAATAAGAACTTCGACGACCGATCGCTTCGATAAAATCCAGCAGGCGAGTCAAAGTAATGTCTGCATTAACACATCTGGAAGCGACACTGAGCAATGATGGTATCACCTGATCGAAGCGCTGTTGTGCTTCTGCAGATAATTGACGATACTGGCTACTATGGCGTAACTGATGCAGACGTTGCAATACTATAGTTGCATTGAAGCCATAAACATTAAGCAATGACTCTTTTTCCTCTTCAGCTTCCTCGTCTTGCCAAACCTTAAGCATATCGCCATTTTCTGGCCTTTCCTTATCATCTGGAATGGTGAAAATCGCATTAAAAATATCGTTTACTTCTTGTCTGAACGTGTCTAGTGTGGCCAGATAAGCTGGATAATCCACATATCCCATGCTTTGAGCCAATAGCTGCTGTTGTTCGGGATTAACCGGTAACATTTGTGTTTGCTGATCATCCCAATATTGCAAACGATGCTCGGTGTTACGTAAAAAAAGATAAGCCTGTAACAGCAGGTCAACATGATGCTGCTCCAGTATATTTTGCCGAACCAGCTCCTGCAGCGTTTCTTGTGTACCTTTTAGTTGCAGACTGCGCACTTGTCCGCCACGGATCAATTGGAAAATCTGCGCCACAAATTCAACTTCACGAATCCCCCCTGCTCCCAACTTAATATTATCGGCCATGCCTTTACGTTTCACTTCATGCCGAATCTGTTGATGCAAACTGCGCATAGCATTATAAGCATTAAAGTCTAAATATTTGCGGTACACAAACGGACGCACCAGTTCAGCAATATTGTTTGCATAGCTGGTTATTACTCGTGCTTTTGTCCAAGCATAACGCTCCCATTCACGTCCCTGTTGGATTAAATATTGTTCTAGCGCGGTTTCATTCAAAACCAAAGGACCAGCATCACCATCTGGACGCAAGCGCATGTCTACACGAAATACTTGCCCATCACCAGTGATATTATGCAAAAGTGCAATGATTTTCTGACCCACTTTAGTGAAAAATTCCTGATTGCTTTTCTGACGTTTACCATCAGTATCGCCAGCCTCAGGATAAATAAATATCAGATCAATATCTGAAGAGACATTCAGTTCGTAACCACCCATTTTACCCATACCTATGACACTCAGGCGCTGGGGTTGACCACTGTACTGACCAAGCGGTTCACCATACAAACCGGCATAATAATGGTGCGCATATTGTTCTGCCATCTTAATAGCGAAATCAGCAAAAAGAGTAATGGTGATGGTCACTTCGTCCAGATCACTGACACGTACTAGGTCGCGGGTAATAATATGTGCCATCACATATCGTCGCAATATCCGCAGTTGACGCGCTAATTCTTCTTCATTTTCGGTGATTAGCAAATCGTGCCAATCTGCGAATTCGTCAAAATCCCGAGGCTGTAGCTTTCTTTGCAACCATGTTAACAACAACTCATCATCCAGTTGATGATTATCCAGTAGGCGTCGAAGATAGCGAGAAAAAGGACGGGCTGATGTCAGCATTTGTAAAGATGTCATCATGATCTGGTCGCTGTTAAATTAATTAATTGGGTCATCATACCGGCGTAGTTGCGGTGAGTGAATGAAAATAATGATTTCTGGCATCCATTTGTAGCCCAAATTTAGCTATAAACAAAAGGAATACCCGTAAATCACACGAATATTCCTCAGCCAAGCAAAATTGGTGGATATTTTTCTGTCAATGGTGGTGGTCATGAGCACCATGTACATGGCCATGCTCCAGCTCTTCTTCAGTAGCCGGACGAATACCCTTTACCATCGCTTTAAAACGGATACGCTGACCAGCCAACGGATGATTGGCATCAACCACTGCTTTACCATCAGCTATATCGGTAATGCGATAAACTAAAACTTCACCAGTTTCTGGATCATCTGCTTCAAACATCATGCCCAGTTCCACTTCTACCGGAAACACATCCAGAGGTTCAATACGGATCAGATCTTCCTCCTGATCACCAAAGGCATCATCTGGTTCCATAGTCACGTCAACAATATCGCCTACCGCTTTATCATGCAACGCTTCTTCAACCAAAGGGAAAATACCATCATAACCCCCATGTAAATAGCTGATGGATTCTTCAGTTTTGTCAATCAACTGATTATCAGCATCAAACATTTCATAATCTAAGGTTACGACCGAGTTTTTGACGATTTTCATACAATTCTTTCTATCATCAGTAGGCTGCAATAGCAGCAAAGTCTTATAGTTTAACACGGAAACAAAATAGTCGCGTATTCAGTCACGTCAAGCCCACTTATGTCTGTTTTTCATTCAGGCGAGCGATCATACTCGCTAGAATACTTTTACCTTCAGCCTGACTCACTACTGGCTCGCTGTTTTTGCGACCAAGCAGACGAATATCCTCTGCCGGCATTTCATCAATAAAACGACTGGGTTCGTGAAATTCCCAGGAGCCGGCGCGCTTACGTTTATGACAATGTGTCAACGTCAGTGTCTCACGGGCACGGGTGATACCTACATACATCAGCCGTCGTTCTTCATCAATATTGTTTTGCTCCACACTGTCCGCATGTGGAAATACCCCTTCCTCACAGCCAACCAAGAAAACATGCGGATACTCCAGCCCCTTAGATGCATGCAAAGTAGACATGCTGACCATATCAGCTTCTTCATCTTCCTTGCCTTCCAGCAAAGTCATCAGCGCGATAGTCTGAGCAATTTCCAAAATATTTTTACCATCTTCTAGTCCTTTTTTACTGATCCAGCTCACCAAATCCTGAACATTTCGCCATTTAATCTCTCCGGCACGACCTTCCTCTGTACTTAACAAATGAATTTCATAACTTATATCTTTTAATAAATCCTGTAATAGGCTACCGGCATCATCGTGGTAAGCGCGACGCTGATAATCTGTCAGCAAAGCAATAAATTGTTGTACAGATTCGCGACTTTTACTGGCCAGTTCCGACAGGGCATCGATGCTACATGCTGCAGCAAATAAGCTGCACTGTGCCACCTTGGCATAATTATTCAGTTTAGCCAGCGTGGTGTCACCAACGCCTCGCCGAGGTGTAGTCACTGCACGTAAAAAAGCCGGATCATCATCCGGATTGGCCAGCAAACGAATATAAGCTAATACATCCTTAATTTCAGCCTTATCAAAAAAGCTTTGCCCCCCAGAAAGTTTGTAGGGAATACGGCGGCTGCGTAGAGCTTCCTCAAATATTCTTGCCTGATGATTGCCACGATAAAGAATGGCAAAATCTCGGTAATTCACCGCATCACCACCCACTAGCTTTTGATGTACAATACGACTCACCACTAAATCTGCTTCATGCCCCTCATTATTGCAAGCAATGACATCAATCATGTCTCCTAAACCGTACTCACTCCACAATGTCTTTGGAAACAGTTTCGGATTATGGGCAATAACCTGATTGGCAACACGTAGAATTCGTGCTGAGGAGCGATAATTTTGCTCCAGTTTGATAATCTTCAAATTCGGATAATCCTGCTGCAATAAGCGTAGATTTTCCATATTGGCGCCTCGCCATGCATATATACTCTGATCATCATCACCCACTGCAGTGAATTGAGCATCGCCTCCTGCTAATAGTCGCATCATTGCATACTGACAAGTATTGGTATCCTGGCATTCATCTACCAGTAAATAGCGTAGACGCATTTGCCATTTATAACGAATACCATCCTGTTGCTGCATCAGTATCACCGGAATGCGTATCAGATCATCGAAATCTACTGCCTGATAGCTCATTAGCGTATCCTGATAAGATGCAAAAAGTTGCCCAATCTGACGGGTCCATGGATCATCGGCCTGAGCAATCACCATTTCCGGCGTTAGCAAATCATTTTTCCACAAAGAAATCTGATGTTGTGCCTTGAATATTATTTCCCGACCACTGCTGCCCAACAACTCGCCCACAATTTTTCCTGCATCAGCGCTATCAAGAATAGAAAACTGCTTCTTATAACCGGCAGCAGAAGCTTCTTCACGCAGCAAGCGCATGCCAAGCGCATGAAAAGTACACACCGTCAGCCCACGAGTTTGAAACTTACTTAATAAATGCCCAACACGTTCCTGCATTTCCCGCGCAGCCTTATTAGTAAATGTAATCGCAGCGATCTGATGAGCCGGATAACGTCCCTGCGTAATCAGATAAGCAATTTTCTCCGTAATGACACGCGTTTTACCGCTACCGGCACCTGCAAGCACCAGTAATGGCCCATCCAGATAATGAATAGCTGCATGCTGTTGCGGATTGAGATTCAGCATAAATAAGTATTAAAACAGTGTGAAGATAAAGTTTGCTGGCACGGTTACAGTTGCCAGTCAATTGGACTGAGACCCTGTGCCTGCAAATACGCATTGGCTTGGGAAAAATGTTTACAGCCAAAAAAGCCTCGGTAGGCAGACAAAGGAGAAGGATGTGATGCAGTTAAGACCAAATGCTTACGGCGATCAATCATGCTACCTTTTTTCTGCGCATGACTGCCCCAAAGCATAAAGACCACATTTTCACGTCCTTCATTGAGTGAAGCTATCACTTGATCCGTGAACGTTTCCCAGCCTAATGTGGCATGAGAATGCGCCTGTCCGGCACGCACCGTTAATACCGTGTTGAGCAACAGCACCCCTTGTTCAGCCCAATGCTGCAGATAACCATGCTGTGGAATCTGAAAACCGGGTATATCTGCAGCCAATTCTTTGTAAATATTGACTAGTGAAGGCGGAATAGCGATGCCCTTGCGCACAGAAAATGACAGGCCATGAGCCTGCTGTGGACCATGATAAGGATCCTGCCCAAGAATCACTATCTTCACCTGTGCAAACTCTGTAGCTTTAAATGCATTAAATACATCTGAGGCAGGCGGATATATAATTTTACCTGCCATTCGCTCTGCACGCACAACGTCAAGTATATGTTGGAAGTATGGCTTTTGTTTCTCTGCACCTATTGCCTGATGCCAAGTTTGCATAAAATCCCCTTTGCTCGAACACAGAAAACTGACAGCAAAACCACAATTAGCTAATCATAGGCAGGATTTTAACATACAGAAAAGTGACTTAATCACGTTTTGTGCGCCAGAAATGTGATAAAGGACCAAAACCATGTCCCAGATGCCAATATTGTGCAGCCGCGATAGCGCCATGCATATAACTCTTACTTGCAGCAACTGTATTCTCCAGATTATGATGCTGAGGCCGCAGAGCAGCAATGGCTGAAGACAAAGTGCAACCAGTTCCATGCGTATTTTTGGTATCAATGCGTGCAGAACGGAAACATATCGGATCAAAGCCTGCCTGCAATAACCAATCTACTGCGTGGTCAGAATCTTCCAGATGGCCACCTTTAAGCAAAACGGCGTGAAAACCCATTTGCATCAGTATTTCGCCCTGCGCCAGCATCTTTGTTTCAGTGCTGGCAAGAGGCTGATGTGTGAGTACCGACAATTCAAACAAATTAGGCGTAATCACATCTGCCAGTGGCATTAACCATTCATTTAATGCCGCTACAGTATCCTCTAGAGCAAGAGCAGAACCGGAAGTTGCTACCATAACAGGATCCAACACCACAAATGGCAAATGATGCCGTTGCAAAACCTGCGCGACCGTTTTAATAGAGTCGACATCTGCCAGCATACCAATTTTAACCGCATCAATACGAATATCGCTCAGAACTGATTCACATTGAGCCTCAATCATATCTGGAGGGACAACCATCACCCGTTGTACACCGGTAGTATTTTGAGCAGTCAAAGCAGTAATCACACTGGTACCATACGCACCAAGAGCAGCAAAAGTTTTCAAATCAGCCTGAATTCCAGCACCACCACCCGAATCGGATCCGGCAATAGTGAGCGCTCGAGGACTGGGTTTCGCTGACAACATAGACATCTCCATCTCTATTTGAATATGATTGTTAATAACACATTAAACCTTACTAACAGTCAGACAGCACCTACATACACCTGTACAGAACTTATTAATTATCCGATCGTCAAACCATAATCAGCCAAACATGAACCAGTAGCATTAATTGCTGAAACTATGAATAGCATCAGGAAATGTCTTAGCCTTTACCTGCGCAACATACGAAGCAATGGCAGCCTGAATACTTTCTTGACCTTGCATAAAATTCTTCACAAACTTGGCAGTTTTACCGGGATAAATGCCAAGCATATCGTGCATAACCAGAACCTGCCCATCACAATCCACGCCAGCACCGATACCAATTGTTGGACAATCAATTTGTGCTGTCACCTGTGCCGCCAGCTCAGCTGGAACACACTCCATCAATACCACATCAGCTCCTGCCTGAACATGTGCCTGCGCATCGGCTATTAACTGTGCCGCCGCTTCCCCACGTCCTTGTACCTTATACCCGCCTAAGGCATGTACCGATTGCGGAGTTAAACCAAGATGAGCACACACTGGTATCCCTCGTTGCTGCAAAAATCCTGTAGTCTCCGCCATCCAAGCACCGCCTTCTAATTTAACCATATGGGCACCAGCCACCATAAGTTCAGCAGCCGCGGCAAAAGCTTGCTCCTTACTTTGCTGATAAGAGCCAAAAGGTAAATCTGCCATAATTAGAGCCTGCTGATTACCTCTGGCAACAGCCGCAGTATGATAACAAACGTCATCTAGGCTCACCGGTAAGGTAGAACTCTGTCCTTGCACTGCCATGCCGAGTGAATCACCTACCAGCAAGATATCTACCCCTAAGTCACTCATCAATCGAGCAAAACTGGCATCATAACAAGTCAGCATAGCGATTTTTTCACCAGCTGCTTTCATTTTTCTTAAAGTATGGATCGTATTCATAACCAAAAAAAACAATTATTAATATATATTCAAGCAATCAAAAATATGACTAAACAATATAAATACATCAGCAAAATGATTTTATTAACAAATTTAAGCATCTTTTGTTGTCAAGGCTTCTAACAACAACTGCAATACTTGAGCATTCAAGAAAATACCACAAACTTCCGTTAACACTGATCACATTAACAAAAAATTTTCAAATACCTGTAATGTTCTGACCAACTGACGACAGGCGTCAGTGCCAATATCGTCTATATCATGTAAAAAATGACTTAAACATAATCAGATGAGGTCATATTCCCAGTATAAGCAATCATTCGTATATTCCAAATCTGCTTGGCCAGCAACAATCTTAAATCATAAATAAAACTGTATTTTTATCCAAAAATACAGTTTTATTTGCTTATACAGCGAACAACTCTTCATGCAACAGATAAATTATTTGTGATATTTATCTACAGGAATTTAGAGTATGCCGAAAAATTCCCACTCTGGCACAAACTGACTGGTAATATTTATTATGTAACTGGTGACATCATTAAACATTTATTCGCTTAAGTTCAAATAAATGCGACTACCCTGCATATTGGCTATCGTATTGAGCAATAATTCAAAATGGTCATCATTACCCATAAAATCCAGCTCATTGGTATTGGCAATCAATAATGGTGCATGCTGATATAAATGAAAAAAATGCCGGTACTCATTGTGAATCTGCTGCAAATAGCCCTCAGGAAACAGATTAATCATACCGTCATTTCGCTGACGCAAGCGCTTATCCAGCATTTCATCACTGCCTTCTAGATAAATGACCAAATCAGGTACCGGAAATTTAGGCATTACCCTTTGTTTTATCTGCCAGTAAAGTGTCTGTTCGTCATCACGCAAAATCACTGGTACGTAAATTTGATCTTTTTCCAGCAGAAAATCAGCCACCACACGGGATCGGCGATCATCTTCAGCATATATCAGCTTAATCGCTTCACTGCGCCGCATCAGAAAATGCATTTCAGTCGCCAGACCATGATTGGTTGCATTCATATAAAATCTTTGCAGAAACGGATTGCTTTCTGGAATTTCCGATAACAGCAACGCATCAAAACGCTGCGCCAGACGCCGGCTTAAAGCAGATTTACCACTCCCAATTGAACCCTCGACAACAATATAGCGATAATCCATACATTTTTCCCCTCTTTACGTGGAATAACATCAGACAAGAACTTTGACCTTTTCTCTCGGTTTTTCCTGCAATAATTTTTTAGCCAGCGTTGCTGCAGTGCCTTGATCACCAATAGGATAATAAGGCGCAATTCGAGCCAGAGGTACCATCACAAAAGCGCGATCATGCGCGCGCGGATGCGGCAAAATGAGTTCCAGATCATTTCTTTTCTGGCCATTGTAATCAATTATATCCAGATCAAGCGTACGTGGACCAAAACGAATAGTACGTTCACGCCCAAAATTCAATTCTAATTGTTGCAAATTCTGCAACAACCGATGTGGATCGAGTGTAGTGTTAACCAATATTACCGCATTGATAAAATCAGGCTGAGTAGTCACACCAACCGGTTTAGTTTGATAAAACGGCGAAATCGCTTTAATTCTGACACCATCAATTTGATTCAACGCAGTCAAAGCCGCGGTTATTTGCTGTTGTGGATCGCCTAGATTAGCACCTAAAGATATAACTGCCGTCACCATCTCACTCATGCCTGTTCCAGTCTGGACATATTGGTCTTTCTACGACGACGTCTTGTTCTCGATTTATTTGCAATACCTTCCTGAGCTGGCGCATTCCTGATCATCTGTGTGCGCTCATTTTCAGAAGCTTGTTGGAAAGCCTGCCACCACGATACCACCTCAGCATCAATTTCTCCCAATTGAGCACGCAAGCACAGAAAATCGAATGCTGCTCGAAAACGTTGCTGCCCAAGCAAACGAAATGGTCTGGCACCACGTCTGATTTCAAATAATGGTTGCATCATCCAGATTTCGCGCATTACTACGCTATAGCGCTGCGGTATACCCCAGCTCTTATCCAGATGATCCCGTTGTGCAGCAATGGCCGCATTCATTGCTGCACTGCTTCGTATTCCGGTCGCTTTTTCACGATTCCAGCTTTCCATAATGCGTGGCCATAAGACAGCCGCAAGTACAAAACCCATCGACACGGATTTATCTGCGCGCAGACGCTGATCAGTGTTATGCAAAGCTAAAGCAACTATATTATCATTACCTTCTGCACCCGGCAGCAAGGCATCAAGCAAGGGATGCACATTATTTAGTTGCAGCGTATTTAATTGACGTAAACATGCCTGAGCATGGCCGCTGAACAAAATTTTTAATACTTCATCAAATAATCGGGCTAGCGGTTCGCGCTGCAATAGATCAGCACATTCAGCAATGGGTCGAGCCGTCTTTTTGTCAACAGTAAAACCAAGTTTACCGGATATTCTGGCCGCACGCAGCATTCGCACCGGATCTTCTTGATACCGTGCCAGCGGCTTACCAATCATAACCAGACGACGTTGCCGAATATCATCCACACCATGATGAAAATCCAGCACTACCTCTCGTTCTGGATCATAATATAAAGCATTGGCAGTAAAATCGCGCCGCATGGCATCCTGTTCAAGCGTACCGAAGTTCGCATCTTTCATAATGCGTCCCAATTCATTCTGACTACTGACTTCACCGCCGCGAAACGTTGTCACTTCAATCGTTTCAGGGCCAACCATCACATGCACAATCGGAAAACGTCGGCCAATGATGCGACTTCGCCGAAACAACTTACGTACCTGTTCCGGAGTAGCATCTGTGGCCACATCAAAATCTTTGGGCGTAATTCCCAGCAGCAAATCCCGAACAGCGCCACCAACTACAAAAGCCTGATAACCTGCATTGTGCAGGCGCTTAATCACCTTTTCCGCAGCAAAACTGAGTTCATCAGCCTGAATACGGTGCTGGGCAAACGGCAACTCTCTTTTTTTCATTGCCGCAACAGACTTTCTGGATAAAACCTTATGTAACCACTTTGCTAACATAAAATATAAATACTAATGGAAAAAAATCACAAGCCACAGTACAAGCGGGCTAACTAAGCAATATAGTATAACCTATCTGCCACCTATTCAGCATTTTCACTTTATTACCAGACGCCGGCTAAGCAAGTATCACTAGCACAACAGTCATGGATATATTATATAATAATCCTATCCATATGCTTTTAGCAGAGAAGAAAACATTATGTACCACTACCAATCAGATATAACGAAGTTTTTAAATGAATATTTAGCAGAAAATCCTGAAATAGAACAGTCTCGCCTCCAGCAGCGCAATTTGCTCTGGGATGTTGAACTAAATGCAGAAGATGAAAAAAATTTTGCCGCAGCCAGACTGTTAAAAAAAGGCTACCCTTATCTAACAGAATAAACTGCTTTTCCTGTAATGACGATTCAGCAAAATCAACCTACTTTGTTACAACAGCAGTATCTGGCTAATATCAATCCGCCAGAACCAACCGTACTGACTGAGCTACGGGCGGAAACTGCTTACCATCGCAAAGCAAACATGTCTATTGCACCTGAACAGGCGCAATTATTGAAATGGTTGGCACAAATCATTCAGGCACGGTACTATTTAGAAATTGGTGTATATACCGGCTACAGTAGTACCGCCATGGCTCTGGCACTGCCGCAGGACGGACACATTACTGCCTGTGACATCAACGTCACCTATACAGATATTGCTCGAAAATACTGGAAAAAAGCCGGTGTCAGCACCAAAATTGATCTTTATTTACAACCGGCACTAATTACTCTGGATACTTTGATAGCACAACAAAAAAACAATCATTATGATCTGGCACTGATTGATGCAGATAAAGCGCCTACGCCACATTATTTTGAACGTTGTCTACAACTGGTACGATCTGGCGGCATTATTGCGATTGATAATGTACTTCTACATGGACGTGTATTACGGCCTGTACAGCTTCACGAATCAGAAAGCACCAGTATCATGCGCCAGTTTAATGCCAGTCTGGTTCAGGATCATCGTATTAATATGTTAACTTTGCCTCTCGGTGACGGTCTAACATTGATCCAAAAAAAATAACAAAGTCATACAAAAGGTGCAAAATCCCATGTTCATATTCAATATCCGCCATAAAAGCATAAAGTTTTTTGCTAGCCTACTAATTAGCGCCTGTACAACTACAGCACCGCAGACTCAGTTGAGCACGGCAAGTGAATCGGCACAGGAATATCAGACCATCAGCCATAATACTGAAGAATTGAAACTGCTTCAGGCGCAGTTGTCTGCCATACAGGAACAAATAGGGATTCTGAATAAACAGATCAGTGCGATGCAACAGCAGCAGGCCACCATATCACGGTATCTCAATGTGCACTTATCAACCAAACATACTTTTGCATCTAATCTCTTAGCTAGCACCAAAAAAAGCGACTCAACCGCTGAAGCAAGGCGCTTATTTCAGGCTGGTCTATATGCACAGGCAATCAACCTGCTGAAAAATGCCGATAGCGGAGGTAATGGCAGTACTGAGGCGCAAGAACGAATGTGGCTTTTGCTGCAAAATCATGCCCACCTAAACAACTGCGAATCAGTAATCAATATTGGCAAGCGCTTTAACGCTCTCTATCCGCACAATGCGCACAATGCCAATGTGCTGTATCAGGTAGCTGTATGCCAAAACCGTTTGCAACAGCAGGATATCGCCCGCGTAACCTGCCAACACATCATCAATACCTATCCGAATAGTTCTGCAGCAGCTAAAGCCAGACAACTTATAAATAAAAAGAAATAACTTACATATATCAAATACAAGGTAAAACATATGAATTCACCACTAATCGGCATCATCATGGGTAGTAATAGCGACTATCCGGTGATGCAAATGGCCGAACAATTTCTTGATCAGTTCGGTGTCAACTATGAAACCCGAGTAATTTCCGCTCATCGCACTCCTGATCTAATGTTTGAATATGCACAAACCGCCCGAGAGCGCGGTCTCAAGGCAATTATTGCCGGTGCCGGTGGTGCTGCCCATTTACCCGGTATGGTGGCCGCAAAAACCACCCTACCAGTATTGGGCGTCCCTATTCCGAGCAAGTATCTATACGGTAAAGATTCATTATTATCTATCGTACAAATGCCCAAAGGGGTACCTGTCGCCACATTCGCTATTGGTGAAGCAGGCGCTGCTAATGCTGCACTGTTTGCACTATCTTTACTTGCCAACGAGCAACCACATCTGGCTGATAAACTTGCTCAATTCCGTGAAAATCAAAAACAAACCGTGTTGGCCATGAGTGTATGATTTAAGATTATTTAACACATGCTTATGTTCATAAAAACTGAACAATAAATATCCATTTTAAAGGCAAAGAAATTAAATAAGCCCTTAACTTCCGCTTATGATCAGTTATATCTACCTTACTTGCCAATTAGCATTTCATCGTGAGCATTGAATAAACCATTATGACCACAGATCAGATTATTAATTTTGACGGGGATATTCCTAAGAAAATTACCATTGAAGATAAAGATGAAGTGGAGCAAACTAGGCTTATTAATCAATCAGATGAAGAAGATAAGTCTATTATTTTTAAAATAATTGATAAAATGCTTACTACCCAAAAATTTAAAGATTTTTTAATAAAAATGTGGCTTTTCTGTAAATAAGAATTCATTACTAAAATATACAAAGCCTGAAATACTTTTATTTCGGGCTTTTTCATGAGCGATAATTTATTTTATATCTTTGTCATGATAACAGTTTTTAGTGTATCACAATGAAAGTACTTACAATTTATGATGCAGGCATATATGTAAAATCTCCATACTTTTCAACTTATTAGAAACTGCTAAATGTAACCTGACGTTTTTATTAATTTCTAAATATTTATATCATGCTAACAGAAAAATGTTGAACAAAATGAAAATTTTTCAAATAAAATGAAAAAATTCCCAATGAAAATCTTAAAGAATTCTAACGGCTTTGGAATGGCTTCTTTGTATGGAAAGTTACCAACAACTGGGTTAACCCTTAAATCTTTTTGTAATATTGCACAAATAGTCCTTTTGTCCGGAACGAAATGCAGAAACCTTACACTTTACCACAAATAAATGCACTTATTTAATATATTTAACCTTATTAAAATCCTTATACCCGAGGATGAACTGGAACTGCTAGATAAGCTGAACAGTTCAAATCAAAACTCCAACCCTAGGGTTGGAGTTTTGGTTTATATTTAGTTATCTAAAATTTAATCTCTTTATTAAATATATTTTCTACGCAATTGTTTCCCAGATACAGATGATATAATAATTTTTCTTTGCTATTAATGCTATTTTATTGTAAATATCCCAAACTTAGTACAAAACAGACGTAGAAAATCATGCTGCTTGTTTTAGTGTTTTATACTCAATCGGC
>JAGGIK010000015.1 GCA_024103515.1 Snodgrassella sp.
TTCAGACATTTTTTTCATAATTAAATCCCCTTTACTTTTATCATAGAGAATTTTCTACTTTTTTGCTGTACTATTTTAGGGGATAGTTACACCATTGATTATCCATTAATTTCCAAATACTTAACGATATTTTAGCAAAGAAATTTCCAATATATATATTTAGACAAAATAAAAAACCGGATACCTAAAGTATCCGGTTTTAAGCAGTTTATTGAAAGCTTAAGCAGTATTACATCATACCGCCCATGCCTCCCATACCGCCCATGCCTCCCATATCTGGCATAGCAGGTTTGTCTTCTGGTAATTCAGTTACCATGCAATCAGTAGTCAACATCAAGCCAGCAATAGACGCAGCATGTTGCAAGGCAGTACGGGTTACCTTAGCAGGATCCAGCACACCCATTTCCAACATATCGCCATATTCACCTGAACCAGCGTTATAACCGTAGTTACCAGAACCATTCAATACATTGTTCACAACCACGCTTGGTTCATCTCCGGCATTGGCCACGATCTGACGCAATGGTGCTTCAACAGCTTTTAACACAATTTTCACACCAGCGTCTTGGTCAGCATTAGCGCCTTTCAAATCAGAAATAGCAGCACGGGCGCGCAGCAATGCCACACCACCACCAGCTACCACGCCTTCTTCTACCGCTGCACGAGTCGCATGTAATGCATCATCCACACGGTCTTTTTTCTCTTTCATTTCAACTTCAGTTGCTGCACCAACTTTAATTACAGCCACACCGCCAGCCAGTTTGGCTACGCGTTCCTGTAATTTTTCTTTATCGTAATCGCTGCTAGCAACTTCGATCTGTTTACGAATTTCGCCAACACGGGCTTCAACCGCAGTCTTGTCACCCAGACCATCAATAATAGTAGTATTTTCTTTACCTACTTCAACACGTTTAGCCTGACCCAAATCTTCCAGAGTCACTTTTTCCAAAGTCAGACCAACTTCTTCAGCAATCACAGTACCGCCAGTCAGGATAGCAATGTCTTGTAGCATAGCTTTACGACGATCACCAAAACCAGGCGCTTTCACCGCAACTGTTTTCAGAATACCGCGAATATTATTTACTACCAGAGTGGCCAAAGCTTCACCTTCAACATCCTCAGCAATAATCAACAACGGACGGCTAGTTTTAGCGACTTGTTCCAATACTGGCAACAGATCACGAATATTAGAGATTTTCTTATCGAACAATAAAATATATGGAGTATCCAGACCAGCAATCTGTTTTTCTACATCAGTTACAAAGTATGGAGACAGGTAGCCACGGTCAAACTGCATACCTTTAACTACTTCAACTTCATTCTCGAGAGATTTACCGTCTTCAACAGTGATCACACCTTCTTTGCCCACTTCATTCATGGCTTTAGCAATGATTTCACCAATAGATTCATCTGCATTGGCAGAGATAGAAGCAACCTGAGAAATCTCTTTAGATTTTTCTGGAACTGGTTTAGATATTTTTTTCAGTTCAGCCACAATAGCTTCCACTGCTTTATCAATACCGCGTTTCAGATCCATCGGATTCATACCAGCAGTTACATATTTCATGCCTTCAGCAACCACAGCCTGAGCCAGTACAGTAGCAGTGGTCGTACCGTCACCAGCAACATCATTGGTTTTAGAAGCCACTTCTTTAACCAGCTGTGCACCCATATTTTCGAATTTGTCTTTCAGTTCGATTTCTTTAGCAACAGACACACCATCCTTAGTGATGTGCGGACCGCCAAATGCTCGATCTAACAAAACATTGCGACCTTTAGGGCCTAAAGTTACTTTTACCGCATCAGCCAGTACATTGACACCTGCAACCATTTTCTGACGGGCTTCATCAGCGAATTTTACGTCTTTTGCAGCCATTTGATACTCCTAATTTATTAATAATTAAATATTTACAATCACTTAAATAACTGGAATAAATAATTTATTCAACGATGCCGAAGATGTCTTCTTCGCGCATTACCAGTAGCTCTTCACCGTCCACTTTAACAGTCTGGCCACTGTATTTACCAAAAATCACTTTATCGCCAACTTTAACATCCAATGCCTGACGATCACCGTTTTCTAACAGTTTACCATTACCCACAGCCAAAACTTCCCCCATATCAGGTTTTTCAGCAGCAGAACCAGGCAATACAATACCAGAAGCAGTTTTCTCTTCAGCTTCTAGACGTTTAACGACAACGCGGTCATTTAAAGGACGAATAGTCATAATATCTTCTCCACATCTTCTGTGCTATCAAGCACAATAAAATTGGTAAATACAAACCCACAAACCACGTGGGACATAAAAATTGTTTCGGTAGATAAAGTATGGATAGACCACCACAATTCAAGAGGAAAACAAATAATTTTTTTCTCTTTTCTTATCAACACTTAGCAAAATTAAAGAAAAATTATTTTATTAACAGTATTTCTGTGGTAAATCACATTTTCTTCTTTGTTAACCAAATAACAAATAAAACAGCAGATTAAACAACCTCAACACTATTTACATTTAATCGGTCAAAAGCAAACTTAATGACAAATATTTATCCAAGAAACACTGGCACAGACACCAAGAATAAAAATAATGATATTTTTTATTCTTGGCAAGCAGAGTAGTTATAAAGAACACAAAAGCAAAAGGAACCTGAGTGATCAAAATATAAGTGATCACAACACATCATAACACACTTTATCGCTCGCCAATATTTGAGTCATCTAATTTTGAAACATTACCATACACATGATTAGATCTTTTCCTGACCAAAATGGTGTTTTAGGTGCACCGAAATCATTTCACGGGCACGAGAGATACGCGAACGCACAGTACCGATCGGACATTGTTGCCTGCAAGCAATCTCCTCATAGGACAAACCTTCAATTTCACATAACAAAATAGATTCACGTAAACATGCAGGCAATTGCTTAATAGTTGAATCCAACATATCTAGCAACTCCCGATTGAGTAAATACATTTCAGGGGTTTTAAAATCAGACAATAAATCCATTACTGCCATGGCTTCACCATCATCGTCAATAAAATCACTGATCACAGCCAAATGGCGACTATTAACCCTATGCATTGTTCTTGCTGTATTTTTACCAATACAACAGAGCCATGTGTAAAACTGACTCTCACCTCTAAATTGTGGCAATGACCTGTATGCTTTAAGTAAAGTTTCTTGCATTACATCCTGTGCGGACTGTTCATCATGTGTACAACGATGGAGGAAATGAATTAATCGGTGCTCATAACGTCGTACCAACTGATCAAAAACCTGCTTATCGCCTTGTTTCGCCTTGCTAATCAACACTTGTTCCTCTGCGAGATTACTCAACCTTTCTTGCATATTTCTTTCTCCTCTTAAATATTAACCCCTTGATACAATCAACAGATAATTTCAATAAATATGGATAAGCAATACATAATCAGGCAAATTTAAAATTATTTTGTAGACTTTTTATAAGTTTTATCCAGTCATCAGCCACCCTTAATGTCAATTATTACCGCAACTATATTTAAGTTACACAAAACCAATCTCTTGGCACGCAAAAGGCAAAATTTTTGCTCTAGTAAAAAATTCTTCACATTTAATGAAATCCACACAGCTTTGTCTTATCGTTAGCTCTTCTAAATCCTCTAGCTTTGTTGGTCTTAATTTCAGTTAAATCAAACCACGTTTTAATACATAAAATACCAACACCACCCATCCTTTGACTGCATTCACAGCCAATAAAGCCAACCATAAACAGTGCAAAGTAACATTTCGCCTCACGTCAAAATTTACAATTATAATACAACAATTTAATTTCAAACTGAGACCATTTTGCACTAATCTTGTTTTCAATCAAAAATTGTGCAAATACATAAAAGAAAACCACACATGCAGGTAAAAATTATGCTGCCTTATAATCAACAGTGAATGCCGTTAACATCTGCTTAATTCCATTTTCGCCACACCAGTTTCAGTAAACACTGCTATTTAATTTTTGCTACTCTAAAATATTTAAATAACTTGATTCAAGCATAAATATATATAAATTTCTTACTGCCCTAAACTAATAAAGCTTCAACCAAATTCATTTTAAAAATTATTTAAAAAAGAATTTATATTAATATATATTTTAAGCATTACTGAAACTAAAAAACCGGCAAAAACAACAATCATAAATTTATATTTACTGGAGTAGTTTTTAACACTTTAACTACCCCCTGTTTGAATTTATTCACAAAAAAATTTTTGGTTAATAACACCGTTGTTAATGAGAGTCTTAATTCAAAGAAAACAATAATCTCAAAAGTTAATAATATACTTTTTATAAATGCCTAATAGTTAGCCACTCTTCGGTAACATTCCCTGCATATGCCAGATTATTAAACAAATATAAATCTAACATTTCAGTTCGATAGATACGGTTAAATTATTCAATATAACCGTTTTGACTAGAGGCTAGTGGAATTAATGTATTCCAAAGTGACACCAAGTGATTTTGCCCAATTAATGAATGTTCTTCCGGTAATTTCCACCCCATTATTCACGCGTATTGTAATGGATAATCATGATATTCAATCAGATAATGAAGGTAACAAATCACTCTTTCGTCATTCAACTAATTGCCATATCAATACTTAACACTGCACAATTAAAGCCATCAATAATATTAAACATTCTAGAATGCAGCGGCCACGTATAAAATTCATTTCCCCGCATTCACCTACTTTATTCGATACCGATTGCTTTAGCTGCATAGTAGAATACATTATTTACACTATACCCTGAAATTAAACTTTAATATGCAATTTACCTGCTAAATACGTTTATCATTGCACTAATAATCTGGTTTTTGGATAGACAGCTGTGTAATATTTTGCCTAATCAAAAAAATTTATTTGAGATACAAAAAATGTTCTCATCTTTCAAAAAAGGAATATGGAAATTTGGAATTTCAGTATCGCCAAAAATTCTAGTTTAGCTCATACAAATCATAAACGAGTCTTAATATCACTGTATTTTCACAGTTTTCTAAACTAAAATAATTTTAAAAGATTTTATTATGATCAAATTAAAAAGAGTAAGCTAAAAACTCTTGCCGTTAAACTATGTCGCAGACAAAAATAAACTAATGCAAATATAAATTTAAAATATCAAAGATGACCTTAGAAATATTTAGGGAGACTAGTGACAAGTGGCATCCAGCCCTCGGGCACACCCAAGTCAGTTGCCACCACAACATTAGTCACAGCAATGCACTCATTTTCTGTATTACACAATACTGGCCAAATACACCGTAAAAAAGGTGGAATTTTGTACTCTTGTAATAATTTTTTCACATTTTTGTGCAGACCACGCAACGCTATCTTATCATTGCCATTAACTGCTCGTACAATCCAATCGGGCTGAATATCGGCCAAACCAAACTGGTTTCTGACCCATTGTATTTGATTTTCAGACATCATTTGTTTGTTTTCTACTGGCAACAATGCCAACCATGGCCATTGCTGGGTAATATTATGTCGATGAATCCATAATTTACAACTATAATACAAAACCTTACCTTCAGGCAGAGACCATTCTGCACCAATCTTATTCGCATACAGCTGTCGTGCAAACTCATCTAAAGCCACAGACGAAGACAAACCTAGATCATGCTTATGCGCAAACAATCGCAGCTGT
Organism: Snodgrassella sp.; assembly: GCA_024103515.1. GTDB lineage: Bacteria > Pseudomonadota > Gammaproteobacteria > Burkholderiales > Neisseriaceae > Snodgrassella. The sequence goes on from JAGGIK010000015.1 coordinate 5,677, forward strand.
TGCTTACGTCTTGTTTCACTTAATTCTCGCCACACAGGTATTTGGAAACCTTGTTGCGGTGAATATACTTTTAGCCAGTCCTCCGCTGCTACCTCTTCTACGATAGAGAGTTCATCCTGCAAGCGTATAATCGCTGCTTCTACTTGATTGTCCAGATGTGGTACCCGTTCGCGCCAGTGTGGCAAACCGGTTAAACGCAGCCAATTACGCAAAAAAGCCGTATCCGTATTGCTGTCGTCTTCTATATACGGCAGATCCCAAGCATCTGCATAGGCCAGTAAATCATTTCTTAAAAATGGTAATAATGGGCGCCACAGAATACAGTGCTTAGTTAAAATACGCTGTGCAGGCATAGCGGCCAAAGCACGTAATCCCCCGCCTCGCAATGCCCCCAGAAAAAAAGTTTCGATCTGATCGTTTAAATGGTGTGCCAGCACAACTGCATCGGCCGGATACTCACTATAGACCTGATACCGAGCTTTACGAGCAGCGGCTTCCACTCCGTCCCCTTTAGCCTTTACCCTCACCCTTACCGAGCGAAAAGGCACAGACCAGTTGTTACATAATTGCTGACAAAAATCCTGCCATTGATCAGCATATTGACTTAACCCATGATGTACATGTATAGCTGATAAATCAATTGGTAACATAGAACGTAATTGCGCCAAAAGGTGTAATAACACCACCGAATCCAAACCACCACTAAGACCTACAGCCAAAACACAACGGTCAGCCATTGTGGCTGACCATTGCTGAGCAATACTTTGAGTTAAACGAGTGGTAATACTATTTACTGCTGCTGAACTGTCCATAATTCATCAAACGATCAAAACGACAAGTTAACAAATCATTTATTGGCTTACTCTTAGCCTCATGTAACTGAGACACAAGAACAGTTTTAACGCGCTGCATAATTTCTGGATAATTACGGTGCGCTCCACCCAGCGGTTCTTCGATCACCTTGTCAATCAATTTCAGATCACGCAACCGTTTGGCCGTAATACCCAATGCCTGCGCTGCTTCTGGTGCTTTTTCCGCCGTCTTCCATAAAATCGAAGCACAACCTTCCGGTGAAATCACTGAATACGTCGAAAATTGCAACATATTGATATAATCGCCAACAGCAATTGCCAGTGCACCACCTGACCCGCCCTCTCCAATAATGGTACAGATAACGGGTACATGCAAACTGGCCAGTTCATATATATTACGTCCAATAGCTTCAGACTGACCTCGTTCTTCGGCACCGATACCCGGGTAGGCTCCCGGTGTATCAATAAAAGTCAGTACCGGAATCTGAAACTTTTCCGCCAGTTTCATCAGGCGCAATGCCTTGCGATAGCCTTCCGGCTTAGGCATGCCAAAATTACGACGAATTTTTTCCTTAGTGTCACGGCCTTTCTGATGACCGATGACCATAACCGTTTCACCATTAAACCGAGCTATACCACCAACGATGGCCGCATCATCGGCAAATGCACGATCACCATGCAACTCTTCAAAATCAGTACACAACGCTTCAATATAGTCTAAAGTGTAAGGTCGCTGTGCATGGCGAGATACCTGTGAAATTTGCACAGGAGTCAGCTTAGAAAATAGATTTTTAGTTAAATCATCGCTTTTCTTTTTCAAGCGCGAGATTTCTTCGGAAATATCTACAGCCGATTCATCTTGTACAAAGCGAAGTTCATCAATTTTTTGTACCAATTCAGCTATAGGTTGTTCAAAATCCAAAAAAATCTGTTTCATTGTTTAAAATTCCGCAAAAACATTTGGCTACTATAATACGCTAAGAATAGAAGCTATGCAGCTCCAAAATCACACAAGCTTATCAATAGCAACAAACTAATCACAACTAACAAGCTGATTTATATAAAATAAATACATATTAACCTAATATTATTAACATATTTTATAACAAAAAAACAACGCTAACAAAGCTGACAGAGAACACCTAATATTTAAATGGTCAAATAGATATAACAAATATATAAATAAAAACTAAATTCAACCTTTAGTATCAACTACCCCTCTACCGAATAATATAGAGTGACTAAGTAAATTAAATAACAATAAGATAGGTAAAATCGATCATTATTTGCAATATAAACGTTCCAGCACTGGTTTATTAAGTGCATAATTTCAAGCTTATCTTTCAGTAATGCTGTCTATTACATGCATTGTTGAAATCATTCCTTAACGGTAGAAATTACTCATTTTTTACAGTCACCTGAGCAAATACTGTAATCAATATACATAAAAAACAAAATCCATCCCTTATTATAGACAAGAGATATAGCTATATCATTAAGAAAAGATAACTGTCCCTGCTTTGGCTAAACGCTTTATAGTCAGTCGTCCGACCATTTATAACCGGCTAAAAAGCCAGATTGTTGCTGTTTGTGCCTTTAACCAGTAAGAACAAACGTGATAAAACCATTTAGTTATAGTATTAAATGTCTGGTTAAAGTTGAAAAGTCCATTGAAAATAAATTAAGGCGACAAGTTACATGCGATACCCAAATCTATCCAGGTGAAATGCTACGCGTTGATACCAAACATTTACCACTACTTAAACGAAACCCAATAAAAGACGCGAGAATATTTATTCGTTGGTATTGCTGATTGTTCACGCGCGCTCTATACGGCCATTTACTCCGATAAATCCCAAATTAGCTCAGCACCATTTCGACCAAATGATGTGTCAGCCCAATGCCCGTATACTATTGAATGCATTTATTCCGCTAACCGATGTAAATATCAAGGTACAGGTGAATATCTATTGGCTAAAACGTGTCATAACCATTGTATCAATTTAGAAATTCACCAAACCAGTCTGCCCTTAAACGAATGGGAAAGCGGAAAGAGTGATACAAACTTTGAATTAAGATGTGGCATGATCAGCAAATATTTAGCGATTCAAAAGATAGACAACAAAAGCTTAAGCGCTTTATTAATTTTTATAATACTATTAAACCGCATAAAGCGATTTTGGGGAACACGCCTTATGGGTTTTAGGGGATGATTTTAATCATGAAGTATAAATAACCCGGTGTTTTCCTACATCCGCTAAGAGTTAACAAGTAATCATTCATCAATAAATATATTGTATAAACAACATGTTATATTATAAAAGCAGACTAAATATATAAAATACCACAAAAAAATTAAACGATAAATAATTCATCAGCCAAACTTAAAACTTATTTAAGTATAATTAACTTTTTTCATTATTTCTTCAGATAGAGTTAATTCTTCCTTGAAACAGCCTTCATTAGCAGCAAAAGTACAACATCTGCGTATGAACAACTTGCCAAGACAGTATTTTACCCACTAAAATTAGCGATTTTCTGTTACCCTGACAGATTAAAATACTTCGATTTTTCACTAAGGAATACATAATGGTAGTTATTCGTTTGGCTCGCGGTGGTTCAAAACATCGCCCATTCTTTAATATAGTTGTAGCAGACTCTCGCAACCGTCGTGATGGTCGCTTCATCGAACGCGTAGGTTTCTACAATCCTGTTGCCAATGAAAAACAGGAGCGTGTACGCCTGAACGCAGATCGACTGAATCACTGGGTGGGTCAGGGCGCACAGCTTAGCGAAGCTGTCGCTAAGCTGGTTAAAGAACAGAAAGTTTCTGCTTAATACAGTAAAAACAATGAATATGACACAGCGCCAGTGGGTAGCAATGGGCTATATTAAAGGTGTATTTGGTGTTAAAGGCTGGGTAAAAATCCACCCTGATACCGAATATACAGATAGTCTACTGGATTTTCCGCAATGGCGGCTGAGCAAAGACGATCAGATACAGATCGTAACCATAGCCGAAAACAAAATTAATGGCGACGAACTGCTGGTTAGATTTGAGGGAATAGCGGATCGTGATGCTGCGGCAAGACTGCGTGGTTCGACTATCGAAATTGATCGTGCCTCGTTTGCCGATACTGAAGATGATGAATATTACTGGGCTGATTTAGTGGGTTTAACTGTTTACAATCGTGAACAACTAAATCTAGGCACAATCAGCTCTCTGATGGATACTGGTGCCCATGATGTATTAGTAGTGGACGGCGAATATGGTCGTAAACTGATTCCTTTTGTTACACAATATATTGATGAAGTAAATTTAGCTCAGAAAAATATTCGTGTTGACTGGGGCAGTGACTATTAATGCATATTCAGGCCATTACTCTATTTCCGGAAATGTTTACTGCCCTCACCGGCTATGGCGTGACCGGAAGAGCATTACAACATGGACGATGGCAATTTACTGCCATCAACCCGCGTCAGTATGCCGATAACCCCTTGGGTTATATCGATGATCGTCCTTTTGGTGGCGGCCCCGGTATGATTATGATGGCTCCACCATTACAATCTGCTATCGATGTAGCCAGAGATACTTGTCCACAAGGGAAACTGATTTACATGAGTCCGCAGGGTAAACTACTTACTCATTCATTGGCGATCAGTTTGGCACAGGAATCAGCAATCATTGTTCTGTGCGGTCGGTATGAGGGAATAGATGAACGCATCCTCACCAGTAATAAAATTACCGAAATCAGTATTGGTGACTTCGTCGTTTCGGGTGGAGAATTACCTGCTATGATGTTAATGGATGCAGTTATTAGACTCTTACCCGGTACACTCGGTGATAAACGCTCAGCAGTAGAAGATTCATTCGTTAATGGCTTACTTGATTGTCCACATTACACTCGTCCGGTTGAATTTCGTCAACAAACAGTCCCTGACGTATTGCGCAGTGGAAATCATGCTTTAATCGCGCAATGGCGACTAACTCAATCGCTCAGGCGCACTTTAATACGTCGGCCAGATTTACTGATCGATCGTGTATTAACCCCAGAGGAATCCAGTCTCTTGCAAAAAATCAAACAAGAGGAACGGGAAATCCCATCATAATAGGAAATGTAAAATGAACTTGATTCAACAATTAGAGCAAGAAGAAATAGCTCGCCTGAACAAAGAAATCCCTGCTTTTGCACCAGGTGATACCGTAGTTGTTTCAGTACGTGTAACCGAAGGTAGCCGTACTCGTTTACAAGCCTATGAAGGCATTGTAATCGCTCGCCGTAATCGTGGCCTGAACAGCAACTTCATCGTTCGTAAAATCTCTAGCGGTGAAGGTGTAGAACGTACATTCCAATTATACTCTCCAGCCGTTGAAAAAATCGAAGTTAAACGCCGTGGTGATGTACGTCGTGCTAAACTTTATTACCTACGTGGTCTGACTGGTAAAAAAGCCCGTATTCGCGAAAAATTGCCGGCCCGCAAAGCCTAAGCCAATCTCAGTTCAGCTATTCATTAGCCTGAAAAAGCCAAATCGAATGATTTGGCTTTTTTATTAACCAACCTACCTTCTCCACCAACCCATTCCAACCCTATGACCACCATTTTCACTTACCGAACATATATGCCGACACGCTTTGAAGTTGCACAATAAACCTTTAACCAACACGCAGACGCGGCTTATCTATATCACTTCTTGATCAAACCAATTGCACCAAACTCAAAGGCCAGATATCTTTTCACACGTATCAAACATCAATTCACCAAGCCAACGCTCAATTTTTACACAGCGATGAGTAAAGAAAAATGTTAAACTAAACCAGTTTTTCATTTCATACTAATTTGCCTAGTTTTTACTCAAAGAAAGCTACAATAATGAGTCAGTCGCTGAGTTATCGAGATGCTGGTGTTGATATCAATGCTGGTGAATCCTTAGTTGAAAAAATTAAACCATTTGCTAAACGAACCATGCGCCCGGAAGTATTAGGTGATTTAGGGGGCTTCGGTGCTCTAGTTGAAATCAGTCAAAAATACCGTCAGCCAGTACTTGTGTCAGGTACTGACGGCGTAGGCACCAAACTGAAACTGGCCTTTGAATGGGATAAACACGATACCATCGGTATTGATTTGGTAGCAATGAGTGTCAACGACATTCTGGTACAAGGTGCCGAACCCCTATTCTTTCTTGATTATTTTGCTTGCGGCAAATTAGATGTAGAGCAAGCAGCAGTAGTGATTAAAGGCATTGCTACCGGCTGTGAACAGTCTGGCTGCGCCCTAATTGGCGGTGAAACCGCTGAGATGCCAGACATGTACCCTGAAGGAGAATATGATCTGGCTGGATTTGCTGTGGGTGTGGTTGAAAAAGAACAGATTATTAACGGTGGCCACATAAAAGCTGGTGATGTTGTCCTCGGATTAGCATCAAATGGTATTCATTCCAATGGCTATTCATTGGTGCGCAAAATCATCGAACGAGCCCAGCCTGATCTTAATGCCCAATTTACTAACGGCAAGACCTTAAAAGAAGCCATCCTTGCTCCTACCCGTCTTTACGTCAAACCTATTCTAGCGACTTTACAACAATTCACCATTAAAGGTATGGCACACATCACTGGCGGAGGCATTAGTGAAAATGTACCACGTATTTTACCAGCTAATACAGTAGCAGCAATAGATGCACATTCATGGCCACTGCCGAAACTATTTCAGTGGCTGCAACAGGCAGGAAATATTGATACACAAGAAATGTATCGTACCTTCAATTGTGGTATTGGGATGGTGCTTATTGTAGAGGCTAACGAAGCAAAGGCAGTACAACAATTTTTGCAACAAGAAGGTGAGAGCGTGTATCAACTCGGCCATATTCGTCCCCGGCAAGGTGCAGAACATCAGACACAAATAAACTAAAATTATAGCCATTGCACAAATATAAAAAGCCCGACATTGACTCTCACTTATTGTTGGGCTTTTTTAATGAGAAAACATGACAATGATCTGATTAATATATCAATACTACATTAGCGCATTACTTCCCCTTCACCTAATTATAGGAGTGCTAACTATTGTATTGACACAAAAATATAACCGTCAAATACTACCCTGATACCGATAAATTTTATCTTCTTTGTATCATATCAATGCTTTTACCATACACTTATTTTTATCACTTTTTCAATTTGAATAGTCCAGATCTTTTTTCGAAAAATTAATCAGACAAACTTTTGGATAGATTACACTGGTTAATACAACTTTTTTACTGAGAAAAGTAAAACTTAACTCTAAATCGACAGATTGTATGTAAATACTCCAGACTTAGTATTGACATTATTAAGGAATCATCCACAAACTTAGTTGATAATAGTCAGCACAGCGGCTTAAGCCAACAATAGCATCTATGGACAGTGAGATAGGAGTGACTAGTCATTTTTCTGCCCACGCCTGTGCCATAGCAGACACTAGATAACCTAACATTGATTGAATATGAATCACTCAGTCAAGCAGTATAACTTTTTAAGTGAGCTTTATACCTATAATGTAGTCTTCACACTACCCTATTTTTTAGTGATATTTTCATAACTTAAATGTTTAGTCATCTCATGTTTTAACGCAGTTTCAATCACCAATTTATCCATACAGTACTTTTATAGGTAAATATACTGATTTGCTTATACGGCCTAAGTGGTACTTTAAATTGGAAATGAACCTATAATCCTTGTGTGATAAGTGCGCTGCTCTATCAACTAAATCATGCTGACTTAAAACTACCTACATTAAGTTTTGCGTAAAATAAAACGAAGACAGTTACACAGCTTTCTTTAACCTGCTTGTATATAACCGTTTAACTTTGCTTGTCATACAAATAAGTTATCATTCATCAATTTTAAATTTAAAATATTATTTCAGCATTTAAGTGACACTTGGCTAGATATACTTGAACTAATAAACTGATTATAAATTTAACAAAATTATTTAATCGTATTCATTTTAGTGTTGATTCTTTTTTATCCCATTCATCACCTTCCCCAGATTATGTTTTAACACATCATCTACAGCTGCTGGCACCTCAGCCAGTAACTCACGTTGCAAAGCCGTAACTAAACCAGCAGTGTGTCGTTGTACAGCTACGCGCACCATACCAGCCAATACATCAGCTAAATGTGGTCGTAATTTTTCACTAAGCTGATATAAAAGCTGCTGTTCAGAAATGCAAGCTACCGCACGATTGGCCATGCCTCTGGGTTCAATTACATGCATATGCACATGTATAGCTGGCTGTTTGTTGGCACCTGCCTCGGTCGTTTCAGTATCGACTTGATCACTATTATTTTCAGGTTGATTTTCTTCTAAAATACTGGCTTGATTCTTTTGTAAACTGATTGTGCAGGTAGTTGGAGAATTGGTATCTGCGGCACTTTGTAAACAATTCTGCGCCGCCAGCCAATCTTCTTGAATAAGTAATGCAGTATCATTCAAGACAGACTCCTGTTGTTTCACCTCTAAAGAGTGCTTTTTTTGCCATTGTTGCAGATATGTCCGATAAACGCACTCTCTTTGCACCGGATCCAATAATACTTCATTTGCCTGATGCGATTGATTAGAAAATGATGGCTGAGAAGTGGAGATGGATGAGGTTGATGGACACATATTTTTAGAGTCAGCTGTAATAGGCATCTTTGCCGGAATATTCACTTCACGATCGTACTGTTTTCTGGCACGGGTGGGAAAAGACGGCTGACGCTGAGCTGAAGAAGTGATATTAGATAAGGGCTCTGCTCGTTTTTTATGTTGACGCATCTGCTCAAGTGTACGCTCCCAAGCAGGTATGGTTTCCTGATTACTCGCTTGAGATCCGAATCGATCAGCTGTTTTTGGGGAATGCTGTGGTTTGATATTGCTATCTTCATCCAAAGTAAAAACGAATTGATTGCGATTTTCGTGTCGTTTTTTCACTATGTTCTCACTTTTAGTCAAGCCGAAACAAACTTAAGAGATTGCACATAATTTTTCGTGCATCGATTTGCATTAATTATAACAACATTTAAACAATAAAATGCTAAACTCACATATATTTTATGCGTGTAAAAGGATATCAGTATGGCCCCATTCGATCAGCGTATTGAATTTTTGGAAGAAAGACAAGAAGCATTGTTAATGCAAAATAAAGTGTTAGCAACAGCTTTGAAAGGATTACTACGCGCTTTACCAGCTGATCTGGCTGAATTGGCCATCAAATCCATTCGTGAAGCTTTTGATAATGAGTTAGCTGAATTACAGTATGAAGAAAACCCTCAGGCAGACCTTTTTCACGACGCCACTTACGACTTTTTTCATGAACGCGAGCATTAATTATGCTAGGATTTAATTTTATCTTTTATTCATGAATAGTTGGTTGTTTTCATTTCAGATTACATGTCAGCGTAATTTGGTCCGCTCCCACCCTCTGGACAAGTCCATGTAATATTCTGCGTTGGATCTTTAATGTCACAGGTTTTACAATGGATGCAATTTTGTGCATTAATCTGCAACCGTGGATTTCCATTCTCTTCTATAATTTCATACACTCCAGCAGGACAATAGCGAGTTTCCGGACTGGCATATTCACGATAATTAATCTCGACAGCCACATTTTGCTTGTTTAATTTTAAATGATTAGGCTGATTTTCATCGTAACTGATAGCGGCCAGATATACTGATGTTAGTCTATCAAAGGTCAACTTACCATCAGGTTTAGGATAATTTATAGGCCGGCAACCTTTGGCTTTTTTCAAAGAGGCATGATCCGTTCCATGATGGCGTAAAGTCCACGGCGCTCTTCCGCGAAAAATATATTCTTCCAAAGCGCCATAACCTAATCCTCCAAATAATCCCCACTTGAAAGCTGGACGAAGATTACGCACTTTATATAATTCAGCATGCAGCCAGCTTTGTTTAAATAATTCTGTGTAGTTAACCGCTTCTATATTGCTATCATTAATATCTTGAGACGGAATCAATGCAGCCATCACTGCCTCTGCCGCCAGCATCCCGGACTTCATTGATGTGTGTATACCTTTGATACGAGGAACATTTAAAAAACCAGCACTATCACCTACGATTACTCCACCGGGAAAAGTTAGTTTAGGTAAGCTTTGCAGGCCACCTTCACTTAAAGCACGTGCCCCATATGCAATACGTTGTCCACCTTCTAAAATTTTGCTGATTGAAGGATGGGTTTTATAACGCTGTAACTCTTCATATGGTGATAGATAAGGATTCTGATAATCCAGCCCAATTACAAGACCCAATGCTAATTTATTGTCATTGAGGTGGTATAAGAATGAACCGCCATATGTTTTCCGATCCAAAGGCCAACCAATAGAATGCATTACTGTACCCGGTATAGATTTAGCTGGATCTATAGACCAAAGCTCTTTAATACCGATACCATAGGTCTGAGTTTGGCAGGTTTTATTCAATTCGAATTGTTTGATAAGGGTTTTAGTTAGTGAACCTCGGCACCCTTCAGCAAAAATAATTTGCTGAGCCAGCAATTCTATACCACGCTGAAAGTTGGGCCCATTCTGACCGTTTTTTTCAATACCCATGTCACCAGTAGCAATACCTCGCACAGAGCCATCTGTATGGTATAAAACTTCCGTAGCTGCAAAACCAGGATATATTTCTACGCCTAAATCTTCTGCCTGTTGTGCCAGCCAGCGGCAAAAGAGGCCAAGGCTGATAATAAAGTTACCTTTATTTTTAAACGTAGATGGTGTTGGAAGTTGAAAAGCCTTATTCTTGGTGAGAAATAATAATTTATCTTCTACAACGGGACATACCAAAGGAGGATTTTTTTGCGTCCAATCTTCAATAAGTTCTGTTAACGTGCGAGGATCTAACACAGCTCCAGATAAAATGTGAGCCCCTACTTCAGAGCCTTTATCCACGATACAGACACTAAGATCACGCCGCTGAACAGCGGCCAGTTGTTTTAAGCGAATTGCAGCACTCAAACCCGAAGGTCCTGCACCAACAATTACAACATCATATTGCATACTCTCACGTTTACAGTTCTCAGTCATGGTCTGTATCCAAGGTTTAATTCAATTAAATCGTTAAGGAAAATAATTTTATTTTTTTCTGGTCGCAGTAATTGGTGGCCAGTTAACCTCCTAGGTTTTCCGAAGTAAATTATACTACGCTTCGATAAGTAGATTGGCTGCTTGATAAAGCAAAATTTCCAGACAATTAGGTGGTATTTGAGTTAGATTAATTAAATCCGTCTTCAAAACATTTACCTGCTTATAGTTAACTGTTGCTTATAGGGAATTTTTCCAAAACATTTTGAAACCAATTAAGTTAGCATATGTATTGAAGTTTTATTTGCATAGGCATGTTTTAATTTAAAAAGGTATCTAATTAATTTAATGCTTTTGGTAATTTTATCGAGGGTCTAGTGTAAAGGTTTAGTATATCGTCTCTTGAAATCTTAATCCATTAATTCCTTTGTCATTTATCACGAAAGATTTTACCAACATCTAAACAAATATGTTGTAAAAAAGCAACTTTAAAATTAACTATCGTAAATGATGGTTGAGCTGATTTTTTTCGTTAAAATTTTGCTGAAATTTATTTTTTATTAATTTATATCAATCTCTTATAAATATATTTTTGGAATTTATTCAACTATCAAATTATGAGTAAATACTGGTGATATGGTTCATTTAAGACGCATAAATTGATTTTACAATGCCTTAGATAAGTAAAAATACAACATTGACTCATTGCAATACTTTGCAAGGCAAGGCATAATTCGATTTGCACAAGTTTTGCACACTTACTATAGACGTTTGTTCACGAACAACGTGGTGGACAAAACTGGAATTCCATCATTAAAGTAATACTTTTTGATACAGATTAAGGTACATAATCATGAAAACATCTTTATTAGCTGCTGCTGCCGTGATGTCTTTGTTCTTGGCCGCTTGTCAGAACAAAGATTCTGCTCCAGCTGCTTCTGAAGCTTCTGCTTCTGCTTCTGCTCCAGCTGCTTCTGCTCCTGTTGAAGCATCTACTCCGGTTTCGACTGAAACTCCAGCTCCTGTTGAAGCGTCTACTCCGGTTGAAACTCCAGCTCCTGTTGAAGCGTCTACCCCAGCTGAAACTCCGGCTCCCACTGAAGCCTCCGCTGCTTCACATTAAGCACAAGTTAATAAAAAAAGCTGAACTGAAGTTCAGCTTTTTTTATTAACTATAACAGATCAATTTCATCAAATATTACAAAAAAAATTTAAATTATTTATGTTTAACATGCAGACTAAAGCCAATTTCTATAGCTATTCTATTAACTTTCAATAAAATTGATTGTTGGCAATTGATCGTTATACTATGCCCTGCAAATTCAAAAAAACATAAAAAAATTGCCATAGTAGAGTCAATAGTAATATTTCTTGTGAGCTTAATTGGCGTTTTTGCGCATAGTGATTGATAAATAATAAACTCATCAATAGCCATTGGCTACCGATCCAGTATATTGGCTGCCACAAAACCATTTTACTCAGATAAAAAATAATTGACGCCTGATTTGGCATCCATTTTCCAAGACAAGCTATCAATATTAGCCAGATTAATAATGTCGAATACTGCATTTTGCTGCTGACTAATAGATTTGTGAGATAAGGGCTCTGTTTATATACTGTTTTTCGTTTTGGATAAAAAAAAGCAGCTAAAAGAATATAAAGCGGAAATAAGTACAAATTAGTAGGCTTAACTAAACCAGATAAACCTGGAAAAAATATATTTCCGACCATAACAAACATTAACCAAAACAGACAAGCTAACCATACCCAACCTCTGAAATGGTATTTGAAACACGCTGCTATAAATACAAGTATATAAGTCAAAAGAATGCTATTTGTTATTAAATTTGCCATCAAACCGCCAGTTTCATTAAGCGTGCCAGAATTATAGCCAAACTGTCGGCCATAGCCGAAATCCATTCTGTAGATTGCTCAGCTTGAAAATGAGTGACCTCTTCATGTCCGATAATCAATATTGCTATAGTTTTATCATGCCAGCGTAAGGGCAATTGTACGAAGCTTTCAAGCCGTGGCTGATCTGGAAACAGTCGCATCAAAGCAACTGCTGGTAGTACACCACATAAAGGTTTGGTAATCTTGCTGGCTGCAGCTTTGACTTCAGCATTTGCTAGAAGATTGTTTGGTATATTGATATTATCTGTCGCTTCAACCAAAATGCGCACAATATGCTGTGGTAAGGAAAAATCCGTAAGAAGTCCATCTGCAATGCTATCTAGCCACTGAGGAATGGTTTCAACCGCCAATAATCGCTGATGAAAATTTATAAATTTTGTCATTAATACTTGATTATTTTCAGCATCTGCAAGCATTTGAACCAGCTGTTTGGTCATTTTTTCAGTTTTGTGTTGTAACGCCAACATATTACCTTGTTGAAATGACAAAATTTTTTTCTCTATTGGACGTAATCCGAATTCAACAGCATGTTCTTGTAACCAATCTGGTTGTGCATGTAAAAATGCCCGCACCTCTTTTTCAGTGATATTCATTAATAATTGATCTCCCCTTCATATACTGTTTGCACTGGTCCCGTCATCAGAACATGAGCAGCATGCTGCTGTTGCCACGAAATTGAAAGTTTACCACCTGGTAAATAGACTTCCACTGGTTTATCATCTGCCAATAAACCCAAGCTAATACCGGCAACAACAGCAGCACAAGCACCTGTGCCGCAAGCTTGAGTTTCACCTACACCACGTTCAAATACTCGCAAATAAATATGACTAGGAGACATAATCTGCATAAATCCCACATTAACACGCAGTGGAAACTGTGAATGTGTTTCAATAGCTGCACCTAATCGGTGTACAGGTGCATGATTAATGTCCTCCACAATCATAACAGCATGTGGATTACCCATATTAACGCAGGTAACGCTAACTGTATCGACACCAACCACAAGCTGATGAGTGATACACTCAGCATCCTCAGCATTGATTGCTTCAAAAGGGATTTTTTCGGAGGCAAATAGAGGAATTCCCATATCAACAGTCACTGAACCATCTTTATTTAAACATGGAACAATTAATCCTCCGGCTGTTTCCACGACAATCTGATGTTTATTTGTTAAACCTTTATCATAGACAAAGCGCGCAAAGCAACGCGCACCATTTCCGCATTGCTCTACCTCTGAGCCATCTGCATTGAATATACGATAGCGGAAATCCGCATTTGATGTTTGAGGCGATTCAATCAATAATAACTGATCAAATCCAACTCCAGTATGACGCTGTGCCCATGCAGAAATTGGCGCTTTTAAAGGATCAAAATTCTGATTGATACCATCAATAACTAAGAAATCATTGCCTAAGCCATGCATTTTGGTAAATTTTAATCTATTCATGTAAGCTTATTCTTTAACAAAATATCTGGCAGATATGATACCGTTTAAAATTAATCGCGTTAAGCCTATTGGACACAATTGCTGTAAATATTCTTATTATTTTGATTTAATTAAAAATTTAACGCTTTAATTTATTTGTAATTGAAGCTTTAATTAGGCCATTAGAAGATCAGTCAGCGCATTTAAATAATAACTTAGCATGATATCTTACATAAAATCAGAAAGCCATTTTACAGAGAACCAATAATTGGGCAATTGGTGGCAAAATAGATATTTAAACTATTTTCATTTAGATGTTGATGAGCACTTCGCCTTGTAAATAAGCATTTACCTACCCTCTAGCCGTCATAATATCTATTACATCCATTCAAATAATGGTTAATTTATTTGTTATATTTGAAGTTGAATAAATTTTTTCGATAAAGCAATACTCAAACTGTTCACCGTATTTAATAAACAGTGTAATGCTGATTAATAATAAATATTTATTTGGTTTTTTTATTAAATATTAAAAATATTTTAAATATTGCTTTATCTGATGGATATTTTTCGAGCAAAATATGTTAAATAAAATGATGATATCTAATTTAGATTTAACTATCCCCTAAAATATTACATCCCCGAAGTAGTAAATTCTCTTTATTAATCTACGAGGATTTAAATATCAAATCAATAACACCCTATCAATTCGTAGCTATTTCATCAGAAGCTGAAGTTGGTATGCTTATTAAAAATTTGCCGTAAATATGGTAGGGGAATTCAATTTTTTATCAATGGTGTGATCAATACGCTGGTATGGAAACCTCAGATAGCAAATGCTTAAAGCAACTGGAAGCTGAAAATCGCACACTTAACAGATGTTGGCTGAACTGAGTTTAAAATTCCAGCTTCAGGAGGAAAGCATAAAAAAGCACTAGTGCCTACGAAGGCACGTAAAGCTTGGATGGTGCAACTACAAGAAAGTCATTGTGTTACGATTGCTATGAGCTGCACTATTGTTGGCTTAAGCCGCTGTGCCCATAATGATCAACCTAAGTTAGCGGATAATGCAGTGATGATGGTGGTACTCAGTGCGATCACCGACAAGCATTAACGCTGGGACTTGCCTAAGTGTTTTAATCACATTAGAAGGTTCGGCTATAAATGCAATCATAAACGGGTGTAGCGGGTATATTGCCAGTTGAAGCTTAATTTCAGGATAAACGTAAACAACTCATCCCACCACGAAGTCCAGAAAAACGATTGATACCCAAAAAACAAGGTGAATGTTGGACTATGGCTTTTATGCGTGACAGCCGTCGCCATCAACGCCAGTTTAGAACCTTTTATGTCAACGATGACTTTAATCTTGAGGCATGAGGGATTGATATGGTGGTCAGTTTACCTGCTGGTAGAATTTCTCGCTACCTAGTTAAACTGCCCGAATATTATGGTTATCCAATCAAAATACGCGTGGACAATCGAGCGAAACTTACCGGAAATATATTCATCGACTAAGCAAAGTTATATGGTATCACCCTAGATGGTATTCAACCAGATAGCCCATAGCAAAACGGGTATATTGGACGATTTAATCGCACCTATCAAATCGAAGTACTGGATTTACATCTATTTAATAACTTGGAGTAAGAAATGAAAGTAACCGCATAATGGCTAAGCATTTAAGACATTGAAAGACCTTATGAAGCATTCAATAATATGACATCAATTGAATAATTGAATATAAGACCCTAAAACAAGCGGCCTAATTTCATACCTAAATTTTAAACTCAATTTGGGGTATTTACATAGCTAAATTCATAGTTTTATTCAATTTATCAACGCTGAAGATTAATTTTAAATTTTTTTTATTAGTGTTATGCGAAAAATCATAACCAAAATTATTAATACATACTGAAATATAATAAATTTGAAAAACTTCTTATTCTGTTTTTTCTAACATTCAAAGATTCATTACTTTACTTTGAATAATCCTGAAAACTGAATACCTTTTACTAAATAATATATCGCTGCCAAAGAGCCATCATCCATAAAATAATAACTAAAACGATGGCTATCAGTTGTGCTGCCGAACCTGTATCTTTGGCACGTTTTGCCAGCGGATGCTTTTTCATTGAAGTATGATCTACTGCAGCTTCTATAGCTGTATTGAACAACTCTACGATCCAGCTAATGAAGCTTGCCATCAGCAAAATCATCCGCGTTTGCGTTGTAAAGTCTAAAACAAATATGAATATAAACAGAATACTATGGAAAATTAATAATTGTCTAATAGAGCACTCTGAGTAAGCTGCTTTTAAGCCTTCGAGAGAATAACAAAAAGATTGGAAAATATGTGGTAATCCTTTTGTAGCCGGCTTATTTTGTTGATGCTGATCTGCTTTTTCAGTTTGCATTTTTTTGTATCCAAAAGCTCAAAATTGAGAGAATGAAATGATAATTATGATCTTTACCATCATGTTAATGTAAAGCACTAACGATGGCATCAGCAAAAATTGCGGCAACATTACAGTCTGTTTGGAGAGAAATTTCCTGAAAACCAGTGGGGCTAGTAACGTTTATTTCGGTCAAATAATCCCCAATAACATCCAATCCCGCTAACAGTATACCTCTCTTGACTAATTCTGGTGCAATAGCTTCAGCAATGTATAGATCACGCTTAGTTAAAAGCTGAACCACGCCTTTACCGCCAGCCGCCAGATTTCCTCTGGTTTCACCGTTTTTTGGTATTCTAGCAAGCGCATAAGGAACAACTTTTCCATTAATAACCAAAATACGTTTATCACCAAGCGTTATTTCAGGAATATATTGTTGTGCCATTATAGTGCGATTATCCATCTGCATCAGCATTTCCAATATGCTGCTTATATTTGGGTCTTGCCGACTTAATCGAAAAATTCCCATCCCACCCATTCCATCTAAGGGTTTGATAATGATATCCCGATGTTTATCCAGAAACGCGTGTACTTCTGTAGCTTGAGTCGTCACGATGGTAGATGGAATTAACGCAGGAAAATGAAAAATTGCCAATTTTTCGTTGAAATCACGCATTGCTTGCCCACTGTTAAATACGCGCGCACCTTGTTTTTCTGCCAGTGTCAGCAATTGAGTCGCATACAAATACTGCATATTAAACGGTGGGTCTGTGCGCATAATCACAGCATCAAATGAGTTTAGTGGTAATGACTGTGTTGAATTTAATTTATACCATTGATGTTCACCAGCACTTTGAGTGCCGATAAAGCTAAATTCACTACTTTTGGCTACTACTATTCCTGCTTCAATACTCATTTGATTGGCTAAAGTATGATATAACTTCCAATCCCGATGTGCCATCTCGCGCATCATTGCATAGGTGGTGTCTTTATAAGTTTTAAAAACATTGAGTGGATCTGCAATAAATAATATTTTCATAATAGTTTTCCTGATGGCCGGCACTCAAGGGGGGGGGGTTAGCTGTTATCAGCAGTCGGATAAATTTATTATTTCAAGGATCGTATCCCAACGGCGTCTCGTACTGCCGCCAGTAATGGCTGTGCCTGACTACGTGCTTTAATTGCTCCCGCTTGCAAAATATCCTCGATGATTGCTGGTTGAGACGTTAATTGTGCGAAACGCTCACGTTTTTCAGCCAGTTCATCATTAATTTTGGCTGCGAGAATTTTTTTTGCTTCACCCCACGCTAACCCCTCGGCCAACATATTCGTGAAAGCCTGTGTTTCTGCTTCACTAGCAAAAGCCTTATAAATCGCAAACAATGGGCTTTCATTCGGTTGTTTAGGCTCGCCGGGTTGTTTGAGATTAGTTACTATTTTATTTACTGCTTTTTGCAATCTTTTTTCAGTTTCAAATAGTGGTATGGTATTTCCATAGCTCTTGCTCATTTTACGGCCGTCCAGCCCCAGCAATGTTTCTACATTGTCATCAACCTGAGCTTCAGGTAATGTGAACAAGGGTTTATAACGATGGTTAAATCTTCCCGCGATATCGCGTGCCATTTCTAGGTGTTGAATTTGGTCTCGTCCCACAGGCACTTTATCCGCATTAAACATTAATATATCTGCAGTCATCAACATAGGATAACAAAATAAGCCCATTTCTATTCCGTGATCAAGGTCTTGCTGCCCTTTTTCGGCATTGTCCTGCACGGCTGCTTTATAGGCATGGGCACGATTCATTAATCCTTTAGCTGTATTACAGGTTAGAATCCAGTTTAATTCCATAACTTCCGGCACATCAGATTGGCGGTAAAAAGTGGTCCGTTCGGGATCGAGCCCGCAAGCCAGCCAGGTAGCAGCAACAGCCTGTGTAGATGCATA
Organism: Snodgrassella sp.; assembly: GCA_024103515.1. GTDB lineage: Bacteria > Pseudomonadota > Gammaproteobacteria > Burkholderiales > Neisseriaceae > Snodgrassella. Next base: position 24,227 of record JAGGIK010000015.1, read on the forward strand.
AACTTTTTCCGGCTCATGACATTTTATCAAGGCATGGTAATCGGATAGAAACAAAAATGACTCAACCTGTGGATTTAGACTGGCCTGTATCGCTGGACGAATTGCGCCAACATAATTACCAAGATGAGGTATACCACTGGGTGTTACTCCAGTTAAAACACGTGATTTTTTCATTGCTAATATTGTTTTATCGTATTAATGTCTAGTCTGCAGGCTTCTAGCCTGTTATAAAAAGTTTGATTTAAAACTCTGAACAGAATTTAATATTTAATCAGGCATATTTTCCAGTTCAATTGCCGCTGCTAGCAAGGACAATCTAGCCAAAACTCCATATACATATAAACGGATACTTTCACAGTCACAAGCCTGCTTCACATTCTCAGTATCTGGTATACCATGATTTTCCCATTGTTCAAAACCGCGCTTACTTGTAGTCTCTTCAGAAATAAGGTCGGAATTTACAGATGCTATATTCTGTTGCAATGGAATGAAATGCATACCAACTGCGTTTAGATTCTCGTCTGGGCCCCGATCTTCATGAACTCGGTAAAAACCACCAATGACAAATCGATCCATCATATATACAACTGGTTCGGCAACAGCATTATGCAAGGTCTCATAGGTATAAATACCTTCTTGAACAATAACTTCAGTAACTTCAAGGCCTTCTTTGACTGTAGCCATTTTATTGCGTTTTTTCCGATTCAGTCCACGTACATCATCAGCACAATGCACGGTCATCACCCCCATACCATAGGTTCCAGCATCAGCTTTCACTATCACAAATGGTTTATCGGGTATTCCCATTTGATCATATTTATGCTGGATACGCTGCAATACTCTTTCCACAGCTTCAGCTAAGCGGTTTTCTCCCTCATGAGTACTGAAATCAAGACCATTACAAACTTCATAAAATGGGTTGATCGTCCACTCATCTATCTCAACCAACTGAGCAAACTCGGCTGCAACCTGATTATAAGCATGGAAATGGGTGCTTTTACGCCGTGTTGTCCAGCCCGCTTTTAAAGGAGGCAAAAGAGTTTGCTCAATATCTTGTAAAACATCTGGTACTCCACCAGATAAATCGTTATTTAACAAAATCATACATGGATTAAAACCATCAGCCAAATAAAGACGATTACCCTGCCTTTGTATAGGTTCAAGGGTAATATGATCTCCCTTGGCCGTTGTTAGTACTGTTGGTTCGCTAATTTCAGGATTGATTGTCCCGATGCGCACTTGCATACCAGCATGACGTAAAATACAAAATAGACTATATACATTCTGTAAATAAAATGTATTACGGGTATGATTTTCAGGAATAATTAATATAGACTGAGCCTCAGCACAAGCACGTTCTACCGCATCCACTGCGGCCACTGAAGCCAATGGTAAAAAATTTGAGTTGAGGTTATTAAACCCACCCGGAAACAGATTCATATCTATACTAGCGAGTTTATAGCCACTATTACGAATATCTACAGATCCGTAAAAAGGAGCACGATGTTTTCGCCATTGCGCACGAAACCATGACTCTATCTGAGCTTGTTTAGCTAAAATCGTACGTTCAAAATGTTGCAGCAGCGAACGATGCGCTGCGTCTATCACTGACAGACCCATATTTCTATCCTTTCTACTTGCACTGTGCCAACATTTTTTGCACATTATATCGATATTATAACAATAAAAAATTCAGTCGCAGCCATATAAGGTAAATGGCTGAAAACAAAAGCAGCATTTTGGACATTTAGTCCAAATTTACCCAAAATTATAGAAAAATTTTATTTAGTGGCTAATTTTTAGACAAAATACTTGTCAATTTTTGTTTAGCGTATTAAGATGCAAGTCACATAATTTATAAAAAAGCAATAACTACAATGAAGACACAAACACTTTACGATAAGCTGTGGAATAGCCATATTGTCCAAGAACAGGCAGATGGTACCGTCCTTCTTTATATTGATCGCCATCTGGTGCATGAAGTCACCAGCCCGCAAGCATTTGAAGGGCTTAAGTTAGCGCATAGACCATTATGGAGACAACAAAGTATTGTTGCGACTGCGGACCACAATACACCAACAGAACATTGGGAAAAAGGGATCACTGAACCCATATCCAAATTACAGGTAGATACACTTGATCAGAATATTCATGATTTTGGTGTGCAAACCTACTTTCCGTTTAAAAATATCAATCAAGGTATTGTCCATGTTGTTGGACCTGAACAGGGTGCTACACTACCCGGCATGACGGTTGTTTGCGGCGATTCTCATACCTCTACGCATGGAGCTTTTGGTGCGCTGGCACACGGTATTGGTACATCTGAAGTTGAGCATGTGATGGCAACACAATGTATTACCGCTAAAAAATCTCAAACCATGCTGATCGAAATAGATGGAAAGTTAGGAACGGGCATAAGTGCCAAAGACATGGCTCTTTACATCATTGGGGAAATAGGTACCGCTGGCGGTACCGGTTACGCCATCGAATTTGCAGGCTCTGCCGTGAAGGAACTTTCGATGGAAGGTCGCATGACCTTATGTAATATGGCCATTGAAGCTGGTGCTCGATCTGGTCTGATTGCCGTAGATAATAAGACTATAGATTACATTAAAGAGCGTCATTTCGCACCTAAAGGTGAGTCATGGAGTCAGGCTGTTAGCTATTGGCAGACATTGGTTTCTGATGATGGAGCTCATTTTGATCAAGTTATCCATTTGCATGCTGATGATATCGCCCCTCAAGTAACGTGGGGCACCTCACCGGAAATGGTTACTGCAGTCACAAATACTGTGCCTGACCCTGTCACTGAAATAGATCCTGTTAAACGTGAAGGGATGGAACGAGCGCTAAAATACATGGGATTAACTGCGGGTACTCCTTTAACTGATATCCCTGTTGATGTTGTATTCATTGGCTCATGTACCAATGGTAGGATAGAAGATTTACGTAGCGCTGCAAATGTGGCAAAGGGGCGACACAAAGCCAGCAATGTCAAACGCGTTTTGGTGGTTCCCGGTTCAGGTTTAGTTAAAAAACAGGCTGAAGAAGAAGGTCTAGATAAAATATTTATCAGTGCGGGATTTGAGTGGCGTGAACCGGGCTGTTCGATGTGCCTAGCGATGAATGCTGATCGTCTGCAACCACTCGAACGATGCGCTTCAACTTCAAATCGTAATTTTGAAGGACGTCAGGGCAATAATGGACGCACCCATCTGGTTAGCCCAGCCATGGCAGCAGCAGCGGCAATTAGCGGTCATTTTGCTGATATACGACAGTTAAAAGATTAACAACTTGCAGATTTAGACCAGCACGTGCATGATAAGGATGTAGTTCTGATTGATTTGATTAAAATTTTGTTTTTAATAAAGGAGTAATGCATGAAAAAAATACTGTTGGTCACTGCAATTATCATGACTATATTAACGGGTTGTCACACTATCCACGGTGTTGGGCAGGATGTTAAGGCTGGTGGCGAGCATCTTTCAAACGCAGCACATTAAACATACGAGGATAAAATCATGAAAAAACTGATATTATTAAGCCTTACCATAATTGGCTTTTTAGCCGGATGTCATACCGTTTCCGGTGTTGGCCGCGATATTTCCGCAGGCGGTCAGGCAATAAGCAATTCTTCCGAAGCAGTTCGCTCTGATATGTAATATTACGCAAGCCCTTTAGGGCTTGCGCATCAATCAATCATTTACCACGAATACAATAAAATATGAAACCGTTTACTACCCTTACTGCTCTGGTTGCACCATTAGATCGCGCCAATGTTGATACAGATGCCATTATTCCCAAACAGTTTTTAAAATCTATTAAGCGCAGTGGCTTTGGTCCCAATGCATTTGATGAATGGCGCTATCTGGATCATGGAGAACCAGGAATGGACAACAGTAAGCGTCCCTTAAATCCTGACTTTATACTGAATCAATCTCGTTATCAGGGAGCTCACATATTACTGACACGTAAAAATTTTGGTTGTGGTTCCAGTCGAGAACATGCACCTTGGGCATTAGAAGATTATGGTTTTAGAGTGATTTTAGCACCATCGTTTGCTGATATCTTTTTTAATAATTGCTTTAAAAACGGTTTATTACCAATTATTTTACCTGAAAATGTCATCGATCAGTTATTTCAAGAAGTCATTGCCAATGAGAGCTACCAACTAAACATTGATCTAGTCAGCCAAACGGTCAAAACACCAACCGGAACTACTTTTCATTTTGATATAACTGAGCATCGCAAGCATTGTTTGCTAAATGGTCTGGATGAAATCGGCCTGACCCTACAACATGCGGATGCGATTAAAGCGTATGAAACCAAACATCGCCAACAACAGCCGTGGCTATATTAAGGATAACTTAACAGCAATAATTGAGTGCAACTAAACCCTGTAATTGATTGATTTGCCTGTTGTTGTGATATTTATCATGGAAAATTCAGTTTTAAGTACTTCGCATACCTGTTTGCTTGATAAATAAAATAGTGACAAAAGACATTATCAGGTTAATATAAATTAGACTTTTGCAACATACATTTTCGCTGCGATCAGCTGGGTAGTTAGCAATGGCTTTATTGCTGGATTTGAACTAAGTCCACGGTGGTTATCCATTATTTGAGCAAACTTTTACTGCTGAAGCAGATGTTGGGTTTACAACTTTAATGTTAACCGGATCAATCTAGTTATTAATGTTTGGTGCATTGTTTGCTGCGATAATCGTACCTTTTATTTACCAGAAATGTGGCTCATATGCAATTATTTTTAAATAAAAAATAATTTACATGGGCTTTGCATTTTCTCATGATAACCAGTAGGATTTCATGTCCTCTTAGATATACTGATTTTTGTCTACGTGGAGGAAATCTATAAAGCAATCTACTATATCGATCCGGTTGCATTTATTTACTAAAGACAACTTGTTCTTTCCCGCATATAGTGTATTTTACATGGAGGCAATATAATCATGATAATTTTGGCAAGTTGCGTATTTGTTTCATGAGTAGACCAAATCACCTCAGCAGACTGTCTTTATTACTTCAATATTTCTAAGTATTTATCAAAACCTTTAAATTATATTATTAATTAAAAAACAATAGGATAGCCACTTTTAACCTTTCATATTTGATTTTATTTTTTGTTGCTTTTTATTTTCTAAACGATTGTCAGCTAAATAATTGAATATGCAATTAAATTGATTAATTTATTAAACTTTATTGTTAAATGCATAAATTTACGTATACAATTTTCAATAAGTCAATTTGAATCCATTTTGAAATTATCTTAAATAAAAATTTAAAATCTTGCTCATTGTCTTTAAAAAAGATAAATAATTCATCTAATACAAATTAAACTATTTAAGTTATCAGTGAATTTGATGAGAGATTTTAATTAATTTAACCAAACATAATGAAAGATTAAAATGAGCAAACACATTGCTATTTTACCGGGTGATGGCATAGGGCCAGAAATTGTAGCTCAAGCTGTCCGCATTTTGGATAAATTTATCGCTGATGGTTTAGATATCAAATATCAGTATGCGCCATTAGGCGGAGCTGCATATGATCAATATCATCACCCCTATCCACCATTTACTCAGAAAATTTGTCAGCAAGCAGATGCCATATTATTAGGAGCCGTTGGTGGACCACAATACGATAAATTGGAGCGTTCTTTACGTCCAGAACGTGGTTTGCTGGCAATTCGAAAGGATCTAAACTTGTTTGGCAATCTACGTCCCGCCATTCTTTATCCAGAGTTAGCTAATGCTTCTACTCTGAAACCAGAAGTCGTTTCCGGTTTGGATATAATGATCGTACGTGAACTTACCGGAGATATCTATTTTGGTGAGCCGCGAGGGATTCACACCTTAGCCAACGGTGAACGTGAAGGCATTAATACCATGCGCTATAAGGAAAGCGAAATTCGCCGTATTGGCAAAATAGCTTATGAGGCAGCACAAAAACGAAATAAAAAATTGTGCTCAGTTGATAAAGCCAATGTGCTGGAAACCACAGAATTATGGCGTGAAATTATGACAGAAATGAATAAAGATTATCCTGATGTCACTTTAACACATATGTATGTGGATAATGCAGCCATGCAACTAGTAAAGGCACCCAAGCAGTTTGATGTGATGGTGACTGGTAACATCTTTGGTGACATTCTCTCAGATCAAGCTTCTATGCTGTCTGGTTCAATCGGTATGCTTCCTTCTGCTTCAATTAATGAAACAGGCAAAGGTATGTATGAACCATCACATGGCTCGGCTCCAGATATTGCCGGTCAAAATTTAGCTAACCCTTTGGCAACTATTCTTTCTCTTGCTATGATGCTCAGGTATAGTTTGAATAACGAGCAAGCTGCACAACATATTGAACAGGCAGTTGGAAAAGTACTGGCACAAGGTCTGCGTACCCAAGATATCTTTGAAGAGGGGTGCCAGAAAGTAGGTTGTAGTCAAATGGGTGATGCTGTATTGGCTGCTATGTAAGCTAATTGCTTTAAAGCTCTAATTTCCGTATATTGGTAACTTAACAGATTTTCTCTGTTAAGTTATTTTTTTACGGTATTGCATACCATTAGCGGATTAAACTACGGTGACTCGTCAATCAAGTTTAACTACACAACCTGTGCTGGATACCATACCAGCTGGCAGTATACCAACCCATCATGTGGGCTGCCCAAGATGCGGTCTGTCACTGTCAATTCCAACCATTGTTCCTGGAGATCAGGCTCAATGCCCACGTTGTAATCAACATTTAGTTCGGGTAGAAAAATACCCTATTGATACGCCAATGGCGTATGCCAGTGCTTCGCTAATTATTATGATAATTGTTTATAGCCAGTTATATATGATTGTAGACATGTTCACCTTACATGTTGATCTGACTTTGCCTTACATGCTTAGTACATTGGCTCAACAAGATTATTCACTACTGGCAGAAGTCATGTTTCTGCTGACATTTGGTTCTCCACTAATATTTCTTTTACTGTGTTTATACGTTTATATTGGCCTATATTACCAACATGTATTACCTGGCATGCTTTATGCTACGCGTACCTTAGTACGCTTACGTCACTGGATAATGGTTGACGTATTTTTCATCGCTACATTAGTTGCCTATATAAAAATCATTGGCAATGCACAGATCCATTTCGGGCTAGCTTTCTGGCTAATGATGGTGTTGGCGATGTTATTGATACGAACGTCCCAAGGTGTTCCAGAACACTGGATTTTTTATCAAATTCAGACCCTAACCGGCAACGATCCCACTTTAGTGAAACACAATGACAGTACCATCAGCTGCAATTACTGTCTTTTTGAACAGCCAATGGAACAAAATACATGTAATGTATGTGGATCTTTTCTAAGTAAACGCAAACCATTAAGCCTGCGTATCAGCATGGCTTTTTTGCTTAGCGCAATCATCTTATATATTCCGGCAAATCTATTACCGATGATGAGCACCCGAGCACCCAACTCAAATCTCGCCAGCACTATACTAGATGGAATTGAATATATGTGGAAAGATGGCGACATTTTTATTGCTGTAGTCATTTTCAGTGCCAGTATGGCCATACCGGTATTGAAGATCATTGCTATGTTAATACTATTGTATTCGGCCGCATATCAACCACTTATGTCTCCAGGCAAACTGACCATCCTTTATCGGATTACGGAATCAATTGGGCGCTGGTCAATGATTGATATTTTCGTTGTTATCATTCTTATGTCAGTATTTACCTCTCCTTTAGCTAGAGTTACTCCTGGCGCTGCCACCGTTTATTTCTGTGGCGTAGTGATATTCACCATGGTTTCCGCATTAAGTTTTGATTCTCGTTTATTATGGGATGAAGCCAAAACCACCAACCACACAATTCGCCGCAGAAAAAGGCATCAATTATGACCCAATCTGAACACACACCATTGCAAACCACTGCAACAGTTAAGCATGCTCCTCCTTTCAATATTTTAGTTTGGATAATACCGGCTTTAGCATTATTGACCGGTGCATGGCTGCTATTTCAACACATTCGTAACACGGGTCCAGAAATAACCCTTTATCTAAATGATGCTGATGGTATAGAAATTAATTCCACTGCCATCAAAGTATTAAATGTCACTGTCGGTAAGGTGACCGCCATTGCCATTAGTCCGGATGAAAAAGGCGTACAAATCAAAGCCAAAATGAGCGCAGATGTAAAAAGTATGTTGCGGAAAGACACCCAATTCTGGATTGTAAAGCCCCGAATTGATCAAAGTGGCATTACAGGCCTAAATACCCTTGTTTCAGGTTCATATATCGCTTTTACACCTGGTCATAGTAAAGAAAAAGCCAATTCATTCAAAGTACTTGATCTTCCACCGGTATCAGCTATCTCACAAAGTGGTATACGTTTGCGACTGAAAGGCTATAGTGACAAATTATTAACACCAGGTAGCCCGCTGCTATATGGAGACATAGCCGCCGGTCAGATAGAAAAAGCTTATTTTGATGCTAAAGACCACAGTGTGCATTATCAAGTATTTGTTAATAGTCCATATGACAGCCTGATTAATGACAAAGTCAAATTTTGGTTACAAACTGGGTTGCAAATCAAGGCTTCAGCTGGTGGAATACATGTAGATTCTGCGCCATTACCTGCATTGCTTTCAGGCGCCATAGCTTTCAAAACAACCAATGACGGCACCGGAACACCAGTGGTGAATGATACCCAATTAACACTTTATAACAGTGAACAAGAGCTGGATAATCTGCCATCCAAACGAGCGCTATACTATGTGATTTTCTTCAATCAGTCTATCCGTGGTTTAAAAGTAGGTGCACCTGTCGAGTTTCAAGGTCTCAATATTGGTTCAGTGGCAGACGTTCCTTATTTTGCACACAATGATAGCCATCAACTTTTACAAAATGGCTGGATTCCGATCCGTATTCGTATTGAACCTGAGCGAATGGAAATTAATTCCACAATACAAGATAATAAAAAATGGCAACAAAAAATTCAGCAAGCTATGTATAACGGAATGTCCGCCGCCTTGGAAAAAGATAATCTCCTGACAGGAAATCAGTTTATACGTCTGTCAACTACTCAGACCTCAACTGCAATACTGAGACCAACTGATGTCTATCAAGGCTATACTGTCATCGGCAGCACCAATAGCGGTTTCGATATGCTACAGAATCAGCTTTCAGCATTGCTAACCAAATTGAATAAATTACCGATTGAACGCACATTGCATCAGCTAGACAGCACCATGATCCAGTTAAAAACCACATTGGCAAGTGCTGATCGTTTGCTGGCACAAAATCAGACACAGCGAATTCCAACTGAACTCAATGCGACCCTGCGCGAACTGCGTACCACCATGCAAGGCGTATCCAGTACCTCACCTTTATATGGCGATATTCAGCAAACTTTAAAAAGTATTGACAGAACCCTGAAAGATGCCCAACCAACCTTAAAAACCTTAAAACAACAGCCCAATGCTTTAATTTTTAATCGTCATGGCCACGACCCAGAACCGCAAGGAGCTAAATAATGAAAAACCTGTTATCGCTTATATGCATAACCACACTGGCGCTGGTTGGCTGTGTTGGCACACCAACCACTTATTACCAGTTACCTAATAGCAATTACCAGATGCCATCCAGTTATTATAGAATTCCGGTGCAGCTGAAAGTTGTCTTAGCAGATAGTCTGAGTCAAGGTAATTTGGTTTATCAGGACAGTATTACTACACTCCACTTTGCTCAAAATCATCTGTGGGCAGATGATTTACAACAGGAAATTACTCAAGCACTGGCCAACGAGATGAATAAAATAAGCCATCATTATGCATTCATGCCGCACACCGATAACAAAAATACTCTTACCGTTTACATTTCAGCTTTTCAAGGCAGTTTTGATGGTCATATTCTTATAAAAGGCTACAGCCAATGGCATGGCAGACCTGAAAAAGGTCAAAATTTCGATATACAATTGCCTCAACAGGGTAACGGCTATAACAATATGGTCAAAGCTCTGGCTCAAGGCCTTAAGGAAGTGGCTGCCAGCATTACATCGAGATGATATTTGGCAAATTCAGCGCAAGGCTTTTACCAGAATTTTTGTTTATCATAAGGTATTTTCAACTAGATTTAATCCTTAAGTAACCAGAACTCTTATTATTCAATGTGGGCTCATAATGAAATTAGTTAATTTTATCTTATTAATAGGCTGTTTTACCCTTACTGCTTGCACTATTGGTATGCCTACCAATATTGCCGTAGGGGTCGGTGGTGGCAACAGCAGCTTTGGATTAGGCACAACAATAAACTTTCCCGTTAATACTAAACCTGTTCCAGCCGAACCACCGGTTATTGCCGGTACGGAAAAACAGCCTACAGAAAAAAAACAAGCAAAAAAAATCGTCTGCAATCACCAAATAAGAAAAATTAAAATAAAGCAGCAGCAAATAAATTATTGTTGATACCTCGGCTATGATAGTTTGCTGGTTTAATACATATTGGATAGGCTACACTAATTCATACAACTTTTTTAGGGGGTAAGGTAAACCTAACTCTAAAAAGGAAAAAATGATCAATCAACAAAAACGCGCACGACGCTCTTTTAGTGCTGATTTCAAAGCACAAATGGTTAAACTTGATTAGCAAGGAAAATCGCGCAGTCAATTGGTCAAGCAATACGA
>JAGGIK010000016.1 GCA_024103515.1 Snodgrassella sp.
CTAAAACTTTTTTATGATTTGCTCCTGCAGCTGAGATTTTAAACTGAGCTCAGCAAACATCTGCTTAAGCTTGCGGTTTTCAGCCTCCAGCTCCTTTAAACGTTTGATATCGGAGGTTTCCATACCACCATATTGATCACGCCATTGATAGAAAGTTGCACTCCCCATGCCATATCTACGGCACAGTTCTTTAACGGGAATACCAGCTTCAGCTTCTTTTAAAAAAGCTACGATTTGATGTTCAGTCATTTTTTCATAATTAAATCCCCTTTACTTTTATCATAGAGAATTTTCTACTTTTTCGCTGTACTATTTTGGGGATAGGTACATTCAGTGATGCTATCTTCTTTATCCGGTTGGTTAGTTGTTCTGATAAAATTGTTTGATGCTGCGCCGTTTGTTTTTATATAATTTAAAGGCAAGTGATTATTGCAGTTAATAAAAAGTTTGTTATGCTGGAATGTTTATTATTTGTTTGAATTATTAGTCTAAAAAGTACGGCTGCAAAAACGCTGATTTCGACAAGAAACAGTGAAGTGCCTATAACGATTTTAAAATTATATCGTCATTTCTGTATGGTTTGTTAGTCTTGTGGTTGATAGCTCATGCTGTTTCTGAATGTTATTGATGCAAATGAACTTAGCTATCAATTATGGAAGAGTATTATGATTATTTTATTGGTAGTAGGGCTGGATTTATCGGCATTTGCGCGGACTTTCGCCCTTTAGCTCTTGGTTGGTGTGAAGGTCGTAAATACGTATAGTGGCTTTGGGAAAGGATGCACATAGTGAATTTTTAACAGTGTAGATACCCGTGCCATGTGCTAGCAATTTCATTTTAGGTAATAAATCTTTACCATTTTCATCCTGAGCAATGAGGCGATAATCTCCGTTGACTGTTATGCAGCCATTTAATAATAGTAGTCCTAAAAGAAAAGTGGTTGTTTTCATTGTTAATTTCTCTTGTTGGTTTTCGTAAATAATAGTTATGTTGTAATTTTAAGTTTTAAAAAATTTATTTTAACAGATTTTGTTTGGAGGTATAGAATGAATTAATAAGTAAGGGTATTTTTTTATTTAATTGCAGTTGGGTGTGTTTTTATTTTGAAATTTTTTGACTATTTTGATGGTTTTTATTTTGTGAATAAAAGCGTTGATTTTGTGGGACAACATTGGAGCTGCTGGTTTGTTGCTTTAGTTGTCTAAATAGCTAGTAATTGGTACAGCAGGTCATGTCTCTTGTTGGTAAGCTTAATAAATGGATGGTTGATAAATGAAATTTAACTGCTAAATGAATATGATTGGTATTTAAATTTATTACAAGCGGGAAAGATCAGGTTGATCTATTCTTTTTTAATGACTTTTTTCTCTATTAAATTTTCGCTCAATGGTTTTCTAGACAATTTATATTTATCTGAAACTGTATTTTTCGCGAGATGTTTATGTCAATCATCAACTGTGGTTGCGAATAATTCTAAATCTTTTGGGTAACTTCTGTTCTTTTGTTTATGGCAGCAATATTAAATTTTTTTCATTATTAATATGCTCAACACTAATTGTTATTAGTCTATTATTTTTACAAATTTTTAATACGGATGTTGAATTTTGAATAATATCTTTATGTTGTTATTCGATTGTATTTCTTATAAAGAATAATGGGATGCTATACATGGTAAAAGTTTATTTTGGTCACTATTTTACTTCTATCATAGCCGGTAATCCATCTGATTATTTTGTCCATGCACGACATACTCAATCCAGCGTTTTTTGTTGGTTGAATTATCTTTGATGGACTGGCTAATAATTGTGACTAGCAATGCTATTTAAATTTTATTAAAAAGGGAATTTGAAAATATCAATTTCCCTCTTTAATATTTTTGGATTAAGGCATGAGTTAACGAGCCTGTTTCATTAGTCGTTGTTTTTCGCGATTCCAGTCTTTTTCTTTACTGCTTTGGCGTTTATCATGCTGTTTTTTCCCTTTGGCCAACCCCATGTCGATTTTGACATAACCATGGCTGTAATGCATATTGACGGGGACGAGGGTATAGCCACTGCGTTCTACTTTACCAATTAGTTTGTTGATTTCAGATTGATTTAGTAGAAGTTTGCGCTGACGCACGGGATCGGGTTTGACGTGATTAGAGGCTGTAGGCAATGCAGTAATGTGGCTGCCAACTAAGTAGAAGGCACCTTTTTTCCACTGGATATAGCTTTCCTTAATTTGTACCCGGCCTGCACGAATGGCTTTGACTTCCCAACCTTCCAGTACGATGCCGGCTTCTATCTGTTCTTCGATGAAGTAGTCGTGAAAGGCTTTTTTGTTGTTAATGATGCTCATATGTTTAGGACGTATTTTAAATTTAGGAATCTATTTTATCAGAAAGTTCACTTTAGAGATGTATTGATGATTTGAGCTAGGCAAAAAAATAAAAAACCGATTGGGTTAATCGGTTTTTTATTGGTTTAATTGTCCAATTCTTGTTTATGTGTCTCGGGTAAGAGCAGTACGGCGAGCATGCTAATGGCGCAAGAAGTCATGAGAAACCAGCCTATATAGGTTGTGCCCATTGTTGCATAATCTCTGACCATGGACGCTGCCGCATATGGAGTGAGGGAACCACCGAGTATGCCACCGAAACTAAAGGAGATTGCCGCACCGGTATAGCGAACGTTGGTAGGGAATATTTCTGGCAGGAAAGCAGCTAGTGGTGTCCACAATATTCCCATGATAAATAAGGAAAAGGATAAAAATACAGCGGCGATAGTCATGCTGGTTGAGTTGATCAGTTCGCCGAAAAAATAGCCTATGACGATGGTGATTGCTCCACCAATCAAAAATATGGGTTTGCGTCCGATCAGGTCTGACAATCTGGCCGATATGGGAGACGCTACTGCCATAAAGACGATAGCCCCCATGAGCATGGTTAAATAATCGATTTTATGAAACAATGGTGCACTTTGCCACGGATGTTGGGTAGTGGCATATTGTAATGAAAAGACGGTGGTTAGAAAGAACAGGGTAAAGCAAGACATGGCAGCCAATGAACCTAGAATAAGCTGTTTGTAGTGTTTACGTACGGTGCTGGCTAATGGTAAGTTGGCCTGTGTCTTTTTAGCAACCATATTGCGAAAAGCATGGCTTTCGATAATGGACATACGCACATACATTCCCACTCCCACCAACACGATGCTCAGAATAAAGGGAAGGCGCCAGCCCCAAGCCATCATTTGTTCTGTCGTCAGGGCTTTGGACAAAATAATGAAGATCAGGCTGGCGGCAATAAAGCCGATAGGCGGGCCAATCTGGGGAAACATGGCAAAAAAAGCTCGCTTGCCTTTTGGGGCGTTTTCTGTTGCCAATAATGCTGCGCCGCCCCATTCGCCACCAAGACCCAGTCCCTGACAAAAACGTAAGACACATAAGAGAACGGGAGCAAGGATGCCTGCCTGTTCATAGGTGGGCAACAGTCCAATTAATGTGGTGCTGATGCCCATGATAAGCAGGGAGGCAATTAGGGTGGTTTTACGGCCAATTTTATCTCCAAAATGCCCAAATAGCGCTGCTCCTATTGGGCGAGCGACAAAGGCTATGCCGAAAGTTAAAAATGAAGCCATTACCGCCAACGCCTCGTCACCTTTAGGAAAAAACAGGGTTCCAAGTACCAGCGCAGCAGCCAGGCCATATATGTAAAAATCATAAAATTCTACGGCAGTGCCAATCAGGCTAGCAATGGCTACTTTTGTCGGCGAGTTATGCACAGGTGCAGGGTTTGTATCTGTGTATGATGTATTTGTCATAATGTTTTTGAATTTAAAGTTTAAAAAAGCTTGTATATGGAGACACACAAGCTTTTAACTAGGGATAATGCTATTTTTAGAAAGGCAAGTACGCTTTAGTTTTTGTCTTGATCGACCAGTTTATTTTTGGCAATCCAAGGCATCATACTACGCAGTTGCTGACCAATCACTTCAACCGGATGAGCGGCTGTTTGACGACGGCGAGCAGTCATGGACGGGTAATTGGTCGCTCCTTCAATGATAAAGGATTTGGCATAATCGCCATTTTGAATGCGTTTAAGTGCTTCACGCATCGCTTGACGAGACTGTTCATTTACTACTTGTGGACCGGTGAAGTATTCACCATATTCAGCATTATTGGAAATGGAGTAGTTCATGTTGGCAATGCCACCTTCGTAGATCAGGTCGACTATCAATTTCATTTCATGTAAGCACTCAAAATAAGCCATTTCTGGTGCATAACCTGCTTCTACAAGGGTTTCAAAACCGGTTTTGATTAGCTCAACTAAGCCGCCACATAGAACTGCTTGTTCGCCGAATAGGTCGGTTTCGGTTTCTTCTTTGAAGGTTGTTTGAATTACGCCACCTTTAGTACCACCATTGGCCGCCGCATAGGATAAGGCTATATCCCGAGCGCGACCGCTGGCATCCTGATGTACAGCAATCAGGCTGGGCACACCACCACCTTTAAGAAATTCGCTACGCACGGTATGACCGGGACCTTTGGGAGCAATCATGATAACGTCAAGATTTTTGGCTGGGGTAATTTGGTTATAATGGATGTTGAAGCCATGAGCAAAGGCTACAGTAGCATTTTCTTTAAGATTTGGGGCGATTTCGTTGGCGTATACTGCCGGCTGGTTTTCATCTGGGGTCAATATCATGATTAGGTCAGCAGCCTTGGTGGCTTCTGCTACTTCTTTCACTTCATGTCCAGCATTTACAGCTTTTTGCCATGACTGACCGTTTTTGCGCAAGCCAACAATAACTTTGACACCTGAGTCTTTGAGGTTGGCTGCGTGAGCATGTCCTTGCGAGCCATAACCAATGATGGCAACGGTTTTGCCTTTGACCAGTGACAGATCTGCATCTTTATCATAATAAACTTGCATTGTTTATCCTTAATTAGTTTGTTCGGTGTTTAGAAATGGATGAATGTAGTCTGGCTTCGCTTACGTTATGAAGTTCCTACTCATATACGCAGTACGCGTTCGCCACGACCTATGCCGGCTGCTCCGGTGCGCACTGTTTCCAGTATGAGTGTTTTACCAGTGTTCTCTAAAAAGGCATCAAGTTTGGCGCTGGTGCCGGTTATTTCAACAGTATAGGTTTTATCGGTAACGTCGATTATTTGACCGCGGAAGATATCGGTCAGACGTAGGATTTCGTCACGATCTTTACCAGTTGCACGCAGTTTAACCATCATCAGCTCGCGTTCCACAAATTGGCTGTCATTTAGGTCGATTACTTTAATGACTTCTATCAATTTGTTCAGCTGTTTGGTTATCTGTTCGATGACTCTGGCATCGCCACTGGTGACAATGGTCATGCGTGATAGGGTGTTATCTTCAGTTGGTGATACTGACAGTGAATCGATGTTGTAGGCACGTGCGGAAAAAAGTCCAACTATTCTGCTCATGGCACCTGCCTGATTTTCCATTAAGATGGATAGGATATGTCTCATGATACGCTCCCTGTTGTGTCTGCAAGGTCATGGGCATGACTGAGTTTGCTGGACTGCATGTGTGATGGTAATACCATCTCATCTAGTCCCTGACCATTACCTACCATAGGTAAGACATTTTGGGTACGGTCGGTGATGAAATCTATGAATACCAGACGGTCTTTGAGAGCAATGGCTTCTTTAAGGGCATGTTCTACATCAGCTGTTTTTTCTACTCTGATACCGACATGACCATAAGCTTCGGCCAATTTGACGAAGTCGGGCAGGGATTCAAAATAGGTTTCGGAGTAACGGTTGTCGTAATATAGTTCCTGCCACTGTCGCACCATGCCAAGAAAGCCGTTATTAAGGTTGATAATTTTAATTGGTAACCGATACTGATAGCAGGTGGAAAGTTCTTGAATGTTCATTTGGATAGAACCTTCTCCGGTGATGCAGAATACATCTTCGTTCGGCTTAGCCAGTTTGGCTCCCATGGCATAAGGTAAGCCTACACCCATGGTACCCAATCCTCCTGAGTTTAGCCATTGTCTCGGACGTATAAAGGGATAGTGCTGAGCAGTAAACATTTGATGTTGCCCAACATCGGAGGTAATGATGGCGTTGTTGTCAGTAAGTTTGGCTAAAGTTTGAATAACAAATTGTGGTTTGATGGTTTGATCGCTATTATCAAACCACAGGCTATTGGAACTACGCCAGTTTTCGATGGTTTTCCACCATTTATCCAGTGCATTGTTGCTAAAGGCAAGATTTTGTTTCTGCCATAACGCCAGCATGTCAACTAATATGGTTTTGACATCACCTACAATGGGCACATCAATTTTTACGCGCTTGGCAATACTGGATGGATCAATATCTATATGAATGATTTTTTTGCCATCAATGGTAAATTTATCTGGAACGGAAATAACTCTATCATCCAGACGAGCGCCAGCTATGACCACTACATCTGCATTTTGCAAGGCAAGATTAGCTTCATAGCTACCATGCATACCGACCATACCAAGAAATTGTTTGCTTGTGGATGGGTAGGCGCCTAAACCCATCAATGTGCTGGTGCACGGGATGCCGGTATGTTGAATGAAATCGGTGAGAATTTCACTGGCATTGGAAAGGATCGTACCGCCACCAAATAGTACGATGGGTCTTTTGGCTGCTGCCAAAACCTGTACAGCCTTTTTAATTTGGCCAGTATGACCATGAGTGATGGGCTGATATGAGCGAATAATGATGTCTTCCTGCGGATAGCTGAATTTGGCCATTGCTTGGGTGACATCTTTTGGAATATCGATAACAACTACACCGGGTCGACCTGTACGAGCGAGCTGAAATGCTTTTTTAATTGTTTTGGCCAAATCGTTGATGTGAGTAACGAGAAAATTGTGTTTGACGCATGGACGGCTGATGCCAATGGTATCTACCTCTTGAAAGGCATCGGTGCCGATGGCTGGTGATCCAACCTGTCCAGAGATGACAATCAAGGGTACGGAATCGGAGTTGGCCGTGGCTATGCCGGTAATGGCATTGGTGGCACCAGGACCTGAAGTTACTAGGGCTACACCGATTTTTTCGCCATTATTGGCACGTGAATAGGCATCGGCAGCGTGTATGGCAGCCTGTTCGTGCCTAACTAATATATGTTGGAATTTTTTAAGTTGGAAAATGGCGTCGTAAATCTCGATTACGGCACCTCCCGGGTAACCGAAAACGTATTCGACTTTTTCAGCCTTGAGACTTTGGACAAGGATTTGAGCTCCTGATAATTGCATATGAACCTCTTATATTCATGTAGTCCAACTGACACTGAACCAACGCATCTGTGTCTGGTAAGACTAATATATGTAAACAGCGGTTTAGGGTACGCGAATAAATATATTGTGATGGACGATTGGTACTGCGTCCGATAGTCGGATTAGCAGGTTGGGTTAGCAAAATAAGTGAGTACAATAAATCAGGTAGGAATGTTAATCAAGCGTTAACGTATGAATATTTTGTTTTTTTGGATGCAATAGATGCAATTAATAGCTAAAAAGCAACAAATTTTGAAATTATATATTTATTTTGGATAATTATTTAATTATAAAATGGTTTATTTTGTCTAATTTAAAGGAAATTATAGGTATTTGACAAATTTCTTATTTTAGACAATTTGTCTGGATCATTGAATGATTATATGCGCTCCTGCGGCCTGAGCCAGCGAAAGTAATGTGGTTTTATCCATATATGCATGAACAAGATGAGATATGTTGGCGACGATGGGTAAATGACTGATGCTTTTGGCTTTAACGATGGCTTCGATATCAAGCCGGTAGGGCGCACTTCTATCTAGGCTTAATGTTCCAGCTTCACCAAGCATAAGGTGATGGTTACCGCTGAGGGCTATGTGTTCAGCAGCTAGTAACCAGTCATCTACCTGATGATGCTTGTCTTTGCAAAGTACCACGGGAATGTTTAAGCGACCAACTTCGTTAAGCAAGGCACGATTGGTCATGAGTTCTCCGCCAAGATAAATTATGTCTGCTTCGACTTGTAAGGCAGGTTCAAGTTGTCGTACATCGCGGATCCGCAGCCACACGGGTTTACCTGCCTGATGGGCGAGTGTGACTTGTTGTTGCATGGTGTGCATCTGCTGCTGGTTGTTATGCTGAAGAACGGAATAGGGAGATGCACATTGGTAAAAGGGGTCGATAAATATGCTATCACTAGACGGTAGATTGTAATCGGTTAGGGTGGAAACTATCTGACTCTGTTTTTCGCCGAATTTAAGGCCACGTACTGTGATGACAGTGTTTTCTACTTGTATTTCTCGGCTGATTATGCGCCAGTCTTGTACAACACGCATGGCTTTTTCTACGCCTCTAAGTGCTTCGAGTTCTCTAGGTTGAAATACTCGTTCATCGCCGACGGCACCGATAATAGTACGTTCTTTACCCCGGGATATATGTTCTGTTAAACCGCGTTGGCGAATAAGCTGGATGACTTGATTGATCTGAGTTTCGGTAGCCTGACGCTGCATTACGATTATCATGCGCTTTATCCTTGTCGATAATGTGCTGATTGTCGGTAAAAATGAGGTGAATGACAAGAGCTGAGCGCAAAGTTTAATTGGTTTGTCTTGATATATTTTGACTGTTATGGCTGTAGGGTTGTGTTGGTTATTTGTCAATTGGTTTCGCTATGCTGATGACTGTAATGTTTAGAACGCAGTCGGCGATTAGTGGTGTTATTGGTTGGTATAAATTTTTCGGATGACTGTGGCAATTTTAGGCAATTCAACATTATTTATGCTTATTACATATTCTAGATTTGCCGCTTAATACGCTGCTATTTTCAGCTTATTGAATCAATTGGGGGAAGATTTGAACCGTTTTTTATAGATGATGTAGATTTTTGGTGGCGCTGTTTGGATTGAATAGATCAGACTAAATAAAATATTGATTTGTATCAGTGGATTGGTTGTTGTTACATTTGTAGATGTCTCTTTTAAAATTAAGAAGATTCTTAGCTATTTTTGGGCAGATTTAATTTAAAGAAATTTTTTTGGGTTTGGTATTTGTTTTAAATGAACAAATACTTTTGAACTAGTCATGCTGGGTTTATTGGCCGGCAGCGGCTTGATATGTTTTTGCTTAAGATTGATTTTAATTAGTCTGGTAATGATGTTAATTAATATTATTTAAGAGTATTAACTGAAAGCTGTTTGTTTACAACAGTTACGGTAAATTCATGTTATTTATTTATTTTCTAAATTCTTATTATGTTAAATTTTTCTAAGCTTATAAATTTTCATTAATAGTTATTAATCTGGCAGTGGTTACAATCGGGAAAAGTCTTATGAAGAAAAAGTGGTTGTTGTTTTTGGTGATTGTTGGGTTGTTAGCTGGTGTGGCTGTGTGGGTCAATATGCGCAATCACGCTGATTTGCCTGATGGATTTGTCGGTGGAAATGGGCGGATGGAGCTGAAACGCCTTGATGTGGCCACTTTGTATGCTGGTAGGGTATTAGATGTTAAGGTGGATGAGGGAGATTTGGTAAAAAAGGATCAGGTGCTGGCCGAGCTGTCTTCTGACCAGACCAGTAGCCGTCTTGCTGCAGCACGAGCTGACAAGCAGCGGGCAGAAGAAACGGTAGCTAGAGCAGAGGCGGAGATTGCCGCGCAAAAACAGGTTCATAAGGTTGCCCAAATGGATTTGGATAATGCGCATCGCTTGAAATCAGATGATCTGGTCTCAGTTCCTGAAGTTAAAAGAAGGATGGCTGAGCGTGATAGTGCCATTGCCCGGGTAAAAGCTGCACAGGCAGCACGCTTGGAAGCATTGGCCGCGGTCAGACAGGCGCAAGCACAAATTGATGCAACCAGTTCAGCCAATAATGATATGTTAATTAAGGCACCTAAAGATGGACGGGTAGAGTATCGTATAGCTGAGGCGGGAAATGTTCTGGGTGAAGGTAGTAAGGTGGTAACGATCCTTGATCCGAGTGATGTGACATTGTCAATTTTTTTGCCAACAGAAACTATTGGTAAGTTAAAGCTGGGTGATGAAGCCCGAATTATTTTGGATGGGATGGATGCTGTCTGGCCGGCGCAGGTGAATTTTATTGATGCTAATGCTCAGTTTACGCCTAAATATGTGGAAACGTCTAATCAGCGCCAAAAGTTAATGTACAAGGTGAAGCTAAAAGTTTCTCCTCAATTGGCTTTGCAATATGGTGGTCTGCTTAAAGGTGGTATGACGGGGAATGGGTTTATTCGTATAGACGCAGCTAAGGACTGGCCTAAACAATGGCAAGTCAATGTACCTAAGGTGACACCAGCAAATAAGGGCAGCTGATATGGGTGTTCAAATTCAACAGAATACGAATGCGGATGGGTGGGCGGTTGATTTGCGGGGTGTTTCTCATTGCTATCGGCAGACGCTTGCTTTAAATGATGTTTCTTTGCAAATCAGACGATGTGCTACTGTGGGACTGATTGGTCCGGATGGGGTGGGTAAGTCAACGCTATTATCGTTGATAGCTGGTGTAAAGGTAATTCAGCAGGGTGAGGTATTGGTTTTTGATGGCAATATGGCTGATAAATCCAGTCGCCAGTTGTTAAGTCATCGTATTGCATTTATGCCGCAGGGATTGGGGCATAATTTGTATCCAACTTTGTCGGTAACAGAAAATGTTGATTTTCATGCACGCCTGTTTGGTCTGCGCGGTGCTGTACGTAAACAACGCATTACCAGACTGTTACAGTCTACTGGTCTAGCTCCTTTTGCAGACCGGCCAGCCGGTAAGCTTTCGGGAGGAATGAAGCAAAAGCTGAGTTTGTGTTGCGCACTCGTACATAATCCTGAATTGCTTATTCTTGATGAGCCAACTACAGGGGTAGACCCTTTATCACGTAGGCAGTTTTGGTCATTGATTGATGAGCTACGTGCTGAAAATCCGGATATGACGGTCATGGTAGCTACGGCTTATTTTGATGAAGCAAAACGTTTTGAATATTTGTTGGCGATGGACGATGGCCGGTTAATTGTCAATGCGCCTACGCAACAAGTGTTGACTGATACGCATACTGATACGTTGGAAGAAGCCTATGTGAAGCTGTTACCACCTGCTAAACAGGATAAGAGTGGAGCGTTGCGGTTGACGCCTTTTGTCGCTGAAGAAGGTGCGCCGCCCGCCATTGAAGCTAAGGATTTAACTAAGAGATTTGGGGATTTTGTTGCGGTAAATAATGTAAGTTTTACGATTCAGCGGGGCGAGATTTTTGGTTTTCTGGGTTCAAATGGCTGTGGCAAGTCAACAACGATGAAAATGCTGACTGGATTGCTAGATGCAAGTTCTGGCTCGGCTAAGTTACTCGGGCATACGGTTGATGCAAATGATATGAATACCCGCATGAAAATCGGCTATATGTCACAATCGTTTTCGCTCTATGAAGAATTAACTGTGCGACAAAATCTGGTGTTATCAGCGCGGTTATATCAGATGGAAGACTCGCAAATTGCTGCTGCAGTTGGAGAGTCTTTAACGCAGTTTGATCTGATGGACTTTGCTGAAACTGAACCAGGAGAACTGCCGCTAGGTATTCGTCAACGATTACAACTAGCTGCAGCATGTTTGCATCACCCTGAGGTTTTGATTTTGGATGAGCCAACGTCAGGTGTGGACCCGATTGCCCGTGATATGTTTTGGAAGCATTTGCTCCATTTATCCCGAGATAATCGTACGACAATTTTTGTTTCTACTCATTTTATGAATGAGGCAGCTAGGTGTGACCGTATTTCATTTATGCATCAGGGGCGAGTGCTGGCCATTGGCACGCCGAATGATTTATGTAAGCATAAACATACTGACGATTTGGAAACGGCTTTTATTGAATATTTAGAAGAGGCTGCTGCGACTGACGCGGTAAGGATGCCAGCAAATGATAAGGTAGACGCTGTTGAGCATACAGCACAGACAAAGAGTAATAATAATGCTGATAGTATAAATTATTGGTTTGCTACGGTATGGACTTTTGCGGTGCGCGAAGGCAAGGAGTTGATGCGTGATAAGATTAGGCTTTTTTTCGCCTTATTTGGTCCAGTTGTGTTAATGATGATGGCAGCGTGGTCGGTTTCTTTTGATGTAGAACATGTAAAATTCGCTGTACTGGATCGTGATCAAACGATTGAAAGCCGTGCTTTGGTAGAGCATTTTCGCGGCTCCCGTTATTTTACGTTTACGGAAAATTTGCGTAATGCCAACGATATAGATAAAACTTTGAAGGTTTCCCGCGCACGGTTGGTGATTGATATTCCACCACATTTTGGTCGAGATTTACTAAGAGGTAATAAACCTGAGGTTGGATTTTATGTTGATGGCACGATGCCATTTATGACGGAAAATATTAAAAATTTTATTCTGTTGATCTTAAATAATTATGGTGCTGAGCAATGGCGCGCCCGTGGTTTGCCTGTTGCTCTCCAACCGGATGTTAATGTGGCGCCACGCTATATTTATAATCAGGATTTTAAGAGTATTTTTGCGATAACGCCCGGTATGATCATGATGGCAATGATGCTTATTCCAGTGATGATGACTGCGTTGGGAGTAGTCCGTGAGCGTGAGATTGGGTCGATAACTAATTTATATACTTCTCCAGCTTCGGTGCGGCAGTTTCTTGTCGGTAAGCAAATTCCTTATGTTGTGGTGTCTTTTATCAGTTATCTCATTTTGGTGTGGCTGGCGGTGGTGGTACTGGGAGTGCCTGTGCAGGGAAGTTTTTTTGCCATGAGTTTAGGTGCTCTGGCTTTAATTTGTGCCGCTACTGCATTTGGTTTGCTGATTTCAAGTTTTGTTAAATCACAGGTAGCAGCCATTTTTGGTTCGGCAATTCTGTCGTTAATTCCGGCTTTGAATTTTTCTGGTTTGCTTTATCCGCTTTCTACTTTAACGGGCTTAAATTATTGGATTGGCTGGGGATTTCCGACAGCATGGTATCAGCTTATCAGTTTGGGTGGGTTTACTAAAGGACTAGGTTTTGTCGATTTCATTAATTACTATCTGGTGTTGCTGGCATTCTGTCTGTTTTATGTGTTGCTAGCAGGCTGCTTTCTGAAAAAGCAGGAGGTGTGAATGCTGCGCTGGTTTAAGAATGTATGGGTATTGGGCATCAAGGAATTAAAGAGTCTGCTAAGTGATATGGTGCTTATGGCTTTAATGGTGGTTGTACTGTCAGTTGCTATTTATTCGGTAGCAACAAGTATTACTACTGAAGTACGCCATGCTTCTGTGGCTGTACTTGATGCTGATCACAGCATTTTATCTTATCAGATACGTGACGCTTTATTACCACCTTATTTTCAATCGCCGGTGGAAATAAAACGGGAAGAAGTGGATCAGGCAATGGATAAGGGAGATTATGTTTTTGTCCTGGATATTCCAGCACATTTTGAACGTGATGTGCTTGCGGGACGCTCTCCTACTGTGCAGGTTTTGGCTGATGCCACTTCGGTAACTCAGGCTGGTATTGGTATAAGTTATCTAACGCAGATTATACAGGGTAAAACCAGCAGCTTTCTGCAAACACCGGGGGCCAATGCGCTAAGTCCGGTCACGCCGGTGGTAAATATTCAATTTAATCCTAATGGTCAGTCACACTGGTATATTTCTACCATGGGGGTAGTGTCTAATTTGACCTTGCTGGCCATTATTTTGGTTGGAGCAGCGGTAATCAGGGAACGGGAGCATGGCACGATTGAACAGCTGCTGGTTATGCCGGTGCGTCCGAGTGAAATTGTGATGGCCAAGATTTTGACTAATGGTGCCGTGATTGCGGTGGCAGCATTGCTGTCGTTATGGCTGGTGGTGCATTACTGGTTGGATGTACCGATTAATGGTTCGATACCTTTATTCACTTTAGGGATGGTGATTTATTTATTCTCGGTTTCTTCTTTGGGTATCTGGCTAGCTACCCTGGCACCGACTATGCCACAGTTTGGTTTGCTGACTTTGCCAATTTATGTGGTCATGCGATTATTGTCGGGGGCTGAGTCGCCATTGGAAAGTATGCCTGAATTTTTTCAATATGTGACTTGGCTGTCTCCGGAAACTCAGTTTACGCAATTTAGTCAGGATGTGTTGTTTCGTGATGCCGGCTTTTACACAGTTTGGCCAAAAATTTTGATGATGTCAGTGGCCGGTGTTTTATTTCTGGCTCTGGCGTTATCCCGATTCCGAAACATGCTAGCGCAGCATTCATAAATGGTTGAAAAGGTTTACAAAGATGGAAGTAATGGATAAAAGGTGGTTATCTGTTTTGGTTGGTATGACGCTGATAGCCGGCTGTAACACTACTGATGTGAAGGTTAGTTCGAATGTGTCTGTACCACTACAGTTTGACCGTAGTAATCATACTCGCGAAGCTACAGAAATCAGTCGATGGTGGCAAGGCTGGCCAGATCCGGTTTTACGGAATTTAATTGAAATTGGTTTGAGAAATAACCGTGATTTGGCCATGATGAAGGCCAATATGAATGCTGCGCGCGCCAGCGCAGCATTGGTTGAATCGAATCTTGGACCTCAGTTGTGGGCCGATGTTGAAGGTTCAGTACATCGTCTCAGAAATGATAATCCTTTAAAAGACGTGAATGTACCAGGTGCAGGCAATGCTCGTGATCTTCTGAACTCTGCCGGATCTGCTTTGGGGGACAACCATCAGCATTGGGAAGGACATCATGTACAGCTCGGTTTTGTCGCCAGTTGGGAACCGGATGTTTTCGGTGGTAAACGCAGTGATGCCGAGGCTGCTCACTATCTGAGCCTGAGTGCGACTGAGCAATGGCACGGAGCACAGATGATGCTCATTAGTGATATTGCTGATAATTATTTAAAAATGCGTGCAATGCAACAGCGGGTAATGATTGGTCAGCAAAGTGTGGCCACTTTAAGACATTTACAGCGCTATGCCGAGGGGAGATTTAAGGCCGGACAGGCAACGGCTTATGATGTCAAAGATGTGACTTCGAGCCTTGCAACCATGCAGGCACAAATAGCTACTTATCAAGCACAGGCAGATGCTTATCAGCGTAATCTTGCCGTTTTGACTGCCCAAACTCCGCAGGGCTTTAATTTACCATCGGCGGGCATTGATATTTTACAACATCTGCCAGCGGCTCCGGCAGGGCAGGTACCCTTGGATGTGATTACCCGTCGTCCTGATATTAGAACGCTCGAAAATCAGGTAAAGGCTATGAGTGCGCAGCTGGCCAGCGCCAAGGCTGACCGTTTACCTCGCTTCGATATTAATTTTTTGTGGCAAACAGGACGTGTGAAGCTGGATAGTGATTTATCGCATTTAAAAACTGGCGGAGGGTTAATAGATTTAGGCATCAGCTTGCCCATTTTTACTGCCGGGCGGATTAAACATAATATCGAACGAGCGGATGCTCGTGTTCAGGCTGCCATTGCTGCATATGATCAGAGTATTCTTAAAGCTTTAGCTGAGGTGGATAGTGCCTATCAGTTGCAATATAGTTTGAATCAGCAAAATCAGTTACTGCGCACCGCGCAGCGCGAAGCAAACCGACAGGCTAATGCAGCTGAAAAGTTATTTCGTTATGGTGATATGACTCTAGATCGTGCCTTGCGTTCACGTTTGAATGCTCAGCAGTTGTCTGATCAACAAATCCAGGGAAGTTTGGCCGAGGCGCAGAATTTGATTCATTTGTATAAAGCTTTAGGTGGAGGGTGGCAGAATGAATCTATGGAAAATGATTAAGGTGGTGCATATTAAGGTGGTGCATTTTTATAAATTTTTTTGTTGTATTGATTAAACAATTTTTGACAATGTTTCTGTTGGATCGTTGGGTCAGTTATTGGAATATTTTGGGATTGGATTTTTAGGAGCATGCATGCGCTTGGTTTTTTCGTTCTCTTTTGTATATCGACTGTTTTTGCTGCTTGTGATGTTAAATGCAGGTGCTTGCTCTAATTTACAGTATCAGCCTATAGCCACTATTAATCATGTTGACACTACGCAAGGTTATCGCTTGCAGAATGCGTTGATTAACAGAAATTCTCAGAATCAGGACAATGTAATTGGAATTATCATGTTTTCAGGCGGTGGGACTCGTGCCGCCGCTTTTGGTTATGGCGTTTTGGAAACATTGAAAAAGCAGCAAGTTAATATTAGCGGCAAAGCGACTAATCTTTTGAATACCATCGATCTGGTTTATGGTATTTCAGGCGGTTCGGTCTTGGCCACGTATTTCGGTTTGCATGGTGAAGATACAGTCCCATTATTTAAGCAAAATTTTTTAAATCTTAATCTGCAAAAAATGATGATTGGACAGGTGTTCTCAATGGCCAACTGGTCGCGTTTGGCGTCACCAGAATTTGGTCGCGGAGATTTACTACAAGAACAGTTTGATTTGCATTTATATAAAGGTGCAACTTACGCTGATTTGGCTCAACGACGCAAAGGCCCTTTTGTTGTTATCAGTGCTACTGATATGAGTCTTGGTAGCCGACTGGATTTTACTCAGGAATATTTTGATTTATTGTGTCTGGATCTAACCAGTTTACCGATTTCTCGAGCTGTAGCTTCTTCCAGTGCTGTGCCTTTGGTGTTTGCACCGGTCACTTTAAATAATAATGGCGGTAATTGTGATTATCATCTACCAGAAAATTTGCTGGATTCCAATGGCCGTACTGATGAAATAGCCGGAACAACTGAGTTTCGCGCTAAAACCCGTGCGGTATACCGGGCGAATTTAAAACAATATCAGAACAGCCAGAAGCGACCCTATATTCATTTGCTCGATGGGGGATTGACGGATAATCTGGGACTACGTAGTTTATTGGACGCCAGTGAGTTGTATAGTAATAAAACACTGTATGATCGTTTAGAAAATGCGCAGATCAATAAGATTATTATTATTAATGTTAATGCACAAACTCAGCGCCGTAATGAAATTGATAGCAGCGCAAATGTGCCAGGTACAGCAGATGTCGCCAGAGCTTTGACTAGCATTCCGATCGAAAAGTATTCAGAAGACACTCAGCGTCAGTTTCAAAAATATGTAGACTGGTGGAACAGCAATCGTTCTAAAGATACCCCATTAGTATATTACATTAGCGTAAATCTGCTTGATTTGCCTCAGTCTCCGTTACGAGATAAGGTTATCCATATTCCAACTACTTTTTATTTAGCGCGTAATGAAGTTAATAAACTGCGTCAAGCAGCTAATATTTTGTTAACTCAATCACAGGAATATCAACGCTTGATTAAAGACATTGGCGTTAAAGATTCTTCGCCAGCCATTACTGATAATCTTATATTTGAACAAGAAGACAGTAATAATGCTGTAGAAGTAAATGATGAACAAGCAAGAACTAATTTTGAAGCAGTTAAAACTCTTCACGATAATACTAAGTCATTTGTTAATTTTATTAATGTCGAATCAGTACCTATTGGCCGTTAATTAAAAGGATGTTGCGTTTAAGAGACAAAGTTTTGGTATACTTTGGTATGCTAGCACACACGTTTTATTCATCAATTGTATTTATTATAGATGGAAAATCAAACTCAGAAAGTAATGGGTTTAGTATTTTCTTATGCAATATTTATATATATATTGATTAATTTTTAAATGATTTCTGAGCCTGATGCTAGAGCTATAGCTACTGCACACAGCTTTAAACCGATTAAATTTGTTTTGATGGCTTAAATTATAAGATGCATAAATGCAAATAAAATTTTAATTTTAGCCTAAACTTATTGTTTTTGAAATATTTTTTTATGCATAAATAATATTTATTAATCTTAAATTTGAATTTACATTATGACAAATTATGAGCTGATTGCATTAATAAATATTATCTCGTTGTTAATAAAAAACTAAAATTATCATTTATTTTCAAATAAATATAAATATAGACAGGAATTAAAATCAGACAAGCGCACACTATTCTCCGTTCTTTCTGGAGAAGGTGAACTTATGTTGAATTGGGTTTTAACTAATATAAAAGAATCACCAGTTATTCTTCTCTTCCTGTCGTTAAGTTTGGGTTACCTGTTGGGCAGTATTCGATTTGGTAAATTTCAACTAGGTGGAGTAGCTGGTTCCTTATTGGTCGCTGTTGTGCTGAGCTTGCTTAATGTGCATATCGACTCAGGTCTGAAAGCGCTGTTGTTTACTTTATTCATATATGCCGTAGGTTATGAAAGTGGTCCGCAGTTCTTCCGTTCACTTGGGGTGAAAACCTTACGTGAAATCTTTTTAGCTTTGTTTATCGCCATTACTGGTTTTATTACGGTAATGATTATGGCCAAGCTCTTCCATCTTGATAAAGGTCTGGCTGCAGGTCTAGCGGCTGGTGGCTTAACACAGTCAGCAATTTTAGGTACAGCTGCAGATGCTTTAAGCCATATGGGATTGCCTCCTGACCAACTACAGCAATTACAAGCCAATGTTGCAATTGGCTATGCTGTTACTTATATCTTCGGTTCTCTGGGCGCGATTATTATTTGTATGAATATTCTGCCTAAAGTAATGAAAAGTGATATTCGCGATGATGCTGTGGCTGCTGAAGCTGAACAGTTAAAAGGAGCAATAGCGCTTGAAGGTAATCAGGGTATGGCCATTACTCAGATGGTAGGCCGTATTTATGTGGTTGATCAGGATATACATAAGACGATCAAAGACATTGAACTGCAAAATCTGGGCGTTACTATTGAGCGTATTAAACGCCACGGTAATCTGATTGATTGCACGCCATCTACTGTTTTGAAATCAGGAGATATTATTTTGATCGTCGGTCGGCGTGAAGCGGTTACTGCTGTAAGCAGTATGTTCGGAAATGAATTAGATTCTGAACCGGGTCTGGAGTTGATTGTTGATACCAAGGATGTGGTATTCCGTAATTCTAAATATGCCAATAAAACGATGGCAGAAATCCGCTCCAAAGTACATGAAAGTGATAATGCTTTTGAAATTCAGCATGGTATTTATTTAATTGCTTTACAACGTAATGGCGAAAAAATAGATGTCACCCCAGAGACTGAATTCAAACTGGGCGATGTAATGACTATTTACGGCTCCACTAGCGATATCAACCGTGTTGTTCATATTATCGGCGCTCCAATCACAGTCAACAGCAAAACTGATTGGGCTTACCACGGTTTGGGTGTAGTTCTTGGGCTGATCATTGGCTGGGTAGTGGTTCGTATCGGCAATATTCCGATTACTTTGGGAGCCGGTGGCGGTGCATTGCTCTCTGGTCTTTTCTTTGGCTGGTTACGTGCACGTAAACAAACCTTCGGCAATATGCCGGCTGCTGCTTCCCAATTCATGAAAGACTTTGGCTTGGCCGGTTTTGTTTCTGTGGTTGGTTTGCAGTCTGGTTTACAGGCTATTACCACCATTAGGGAACATGGCCTAAGTTTATTCTTAATCGGCGTGGTAGTGACTCTGGTTCCTATGATTCTCGCCATCTTTTTTGGTCGCTATGTGCTCCGCTATGACAATGCCGCTATTTTTGCTGGCGCCTTGTCTGGTTCTCGTAGTGCTAATCCAGCATTTGGTGAAGTATTGGATAAAGCAGGTAACTCTATTCCTACCACTCCTTTTGCAATTACATATGCATTAGCCAATGTGTTTCTGACCCTGTTAGGGCCAATAATCGTGGCTCTTGTTTGATATGTGGTCTTAACTTCTTGAGGAAACTATTATGAATTCAAAATTAGATTTTGAAAAATATGCCAATCTAAGTCCATTTGAGTTGAAAAACCATTTGATTGAACTGGCTCAAAGTCGAACTGACCGTATGATGCTTAATGCTGGTCGCGGTAACCCCAATTTTTTAGCTACTTTGCCGCGTAATGCGTTCTTTGAACTAGGTATGTTTGCTACGGAAGAGTCTGAAATTTCTTTCTCTTTCTTGGATCAAAACATTGGTGGGATGCCATTTAAAGATGATTTAATGGCGCGTTTTGATGATTTCATCCGTCGTAATCGTAATAAACCTGGTGTGGATTTCCTAAGCAAAGCCATGTCTTATGTGCGTGACCAGCTGGGTTATAACCAACATCAATTCTTGTTAGAAATGACCGAGGGTATTTTAGGCTGCAACTATCCGGTTCCAGACCGTATGTTGCGTCTATCTGAAGAAATTGTTAAGACTTATATCTTGCAAGAAATGGGTGCTAAATCCATGTCCAATGACGATATCGATCTGTTCGCCACCGAAGGCGGTACTGCAGCGATGGCTTATATTTTCAGTTCATTGAAAGTAAATGGCCTGATTCGTCATGGCGATAAAATCGCTTTAGGTGCGCCAATTTTCACTCCTTATTTAGAAATCCCAGAGCTGAATGATTATGAATTGGAAGAAGTATTGATCAACGCTGATCCAAAGCTGGATTGGCAATATCCAGAAAGCGAATTACGTAAACTGGAAGATCCTTCTATCAAGGCCTTCTATCTGGTTAACCCATCTAATCCACCTTCAGTAAAAATGGATGATCGTAGTTTACAAATTATTGCTGATATCGTGAAAAAGAGACCTGATCTGATCATTCTCACCGACGATGTATACGGCACTTTTGCCGAAAACTTCGAATCTCTGTTTACTTTGTGTCCGTACAACACTATTTTAGTGTATTCATTCTCTAAATATTTTGGTGCGACTGGCTGGCGCTTGGGTGTGATTGCCATGGCTAAAGAGAATGTTCTGGATAAGAAAATTACACAATTGCCAGAAGCTGAACGTCAAGTTTTACATAAACGTTATCTGTCTATTACGCCTGAACCGGAAAAACTGAAATTGATCGACCGTATGGTTGCAGATAGCCGTGCCGTGGCATTGAACCACACAGCTGGTTTGTCTACACCACAACAGGTACAGATGGTATTGTTC
Organism: Snodgrassella sp.; assembly: GCA_024103515.1. Classification (GTDB taxonomy): domain Bacteria; phylum Pseudomonadota; class Gammaproteobacteria; order Burkholderiales; family Neisseriaceae; genus Snodgrassella. The sequence continues at coordinate 20,882 of JAGGIK010000016.1, forward strand.
TCTTTGGCTGAGATGATGGACACCAAGAAACAGTATAAAGACGCTTTGATGGCGTTAATACGTAATCGCAGCGCCTCTATGTACAAAAAACTCGGCATTAAACACGAATTTAATGAGAACAGTGTTGATTACTATACACTGGTCGACTTGGAAGATACTGCGCGTCAATTACATGGTGATGAATTTGCAGAATGGGTTGTTAAAACTAAAAACCCCAATGAATTATTATTCAGAATTGCAGATGAATCTGGTGTAGTATTGTTACCTGGTAAAGGTTTTGCCGTACAGCATCCTTCCGGTCGTGTTTCTCTAGCCAACTTGAATGAATATCAATATAAAGCTATTGGGGCTTCGTTACACAAACTAGCATGTGAATATTACGAAGAGTTCAAGGCCAGTAAATAATTAGCTGTCGACTAGTACTGATAAACATCATATTTTCTTAGAAAAATATGATGTTTTTGCTTTTTATCCCTTGCCAGGCGCACAGTAAGTAAGTTCCCAAACAGCGGATTTTGTTTTAAACTACTTCAATTTAAGTTAAGGAATAAAAAAGTGCGTATTCATTTTATTATTCATGAGAATTTTGAATTACCAGGCGCATATGAGATTTGGGCGAAAGATCATGGGCATCAGATAGCTTATTCTCGACTGTATGCTGGTGATCAGTTGCCTCAAACCGTAGCTGAACTGGATATGTTGATTGTGCTTGGTGGCCCGCAATCTCCCTTAACCAGCATTGCTGAATGTCATTATTTTAATAGTCAGGCAGAACAAGATCTGATTAATGTAGCCAAGCAAGCCGGCAAAATTGTGATTGGTGTCTGTCTTGGTGCACAACTAATCGGTCAAGCTTTGGGTGGGATGGTGCAACATAGTCCGGAAACAGAAATTGGCACTTTCCCAATCTATCTAAATGAAAATGGCTTACTTGACCCCTTAGTTTGCCATTTTGGTACCGAACTGAATGTGGGGCATTGGCATGCAGATATGCCTGGATTGACGCCTGAGGCTAAAGTGCTGGCCTATAGTGCCGGCTGCCCTTGTCAGATTATTTGTTATGCACCATTGGTTTATGCTTTTCAGTGTCATATGGAGATGACCACTGCATTGGCCGAACTGTTTATTACACATGGGAATATTAATTTAGAGCAAGCGCAGGAATATGCTTACGTCCAGACAGCCGCACAGATTCGCAGCCAGAATTATGAAATGATGAATAAACAGCTATATGTTTTTCTCGATAAAATCAGTGAGAAGTATTTGCAGCAGCTGTAGTTAAATTCATACAACAACGTGCCCCTGATTTTAATGCATTTGGATACAATACGATCCTTAAGCATGCAGAGGAGATATGGAAAAACTACTTTAATCCATGAGAAAGCTGATTGTTTACCGACAAATAGTGTTGTGGTAACCTTACACTTTCAAGTAAATAACTACAAAATTATTTTAATTCAGGCTGGTAACGAAGCAAATTAGAGTATCAACTTAGCTGGATTAATGTCGTAATGCAGTCAACTCGTGTAGCTAAGTGTATGGATTAAGTAAAAGTTTAATGATCAATGCTCAATTCTAATAAGAGCTAATCTGTTGCATGCGATAAATATCAGATGTATAAAGCAATAATAAGCAAAGCGGGATGAACGAATAAGCAACCGGCGCTGATTGTGTTTTACCAACAGTCTTTATTGATTAATCGAGTGACAGACTATGGTGATGGTCTTTGGCTCTTGCGTGACAAGATAATATTAGATTTATTATTTAATTCTAATTTAATTTGCTTGGATGGCTGGTTATTTTGCAAATATATTAATAGCTTGTTAAAATATATGGTCAAATTATTTGGCGGTATACATACCTACATTGATATTTTAAATGTAACCTAACTGCGGCTAAATGTATTATTTGAGAGAGATTAAATCTTATTGATTTTATCTTATTGGCAACTCTATTTGCATCCTATTATCTGAATTAACGTCTATCATAGAGGTATTTTATTTTGCTTTTGCGCCTTACAGTCAAACCTTTTGATCAATTGTAGCGATATACTTTATCCAAAATTTGACTGATCTAGATGAAAAAATAAATATTTAAACTATTTAATTAGGTTGATGTTGATGTATCAATGCTTATTTAAGCATAGTAAAGTATATTTTTATAATTTAACTTGCTAATTAATATTTTTTAAATAACACTTATTCACTTTTTATTAGCATCTAATATGTCAATGAGTACATGCGCCAAATGATTATTCTGTTTCTTGATGATACAATTACGTGTTTTGCCAAGATCAGATGATCGTCGTAACTACGATGCATCTGAATAGATTTTATCGCTGTAATAGGTATTTTATAGTTATAGCATGGAAAGACTGTAGTGACTGAGATATCGGCTTCAAGAAAAATAAACAATCATGGTTATTCAGCATTGACCGAGCGTGCACGTATTTATGCGCAGCTGATGCGGCTGGATAAACCAATCGGTACACTATTATTGTTATGGCCAACATGGTGGGCATTACTAATTGTTGGAAATGGCTGGCCACAGTGGCACATCGTATTGATGTTTACTATTGGTACCTTTCTAATGCGCAGTGCCGGTTGCGTTATTAATGATTATGCAGATCGTAATTTTGATGCCGCAGTAGCAAGAACCAATCAGCGGCCGTTTGCCTTGAAAAAAGTAAAAACCAAAGAAGCTATATTATTGACATTAATATTATGTTTATTGGCCGCATTATGTTTACTGCCGCTAAACCACCTAACTTGGATGATGAGCTTGCCGGCTTTGTTTCTGGCCATGACTTATCCTTTTACTAAGCGTTTTTTTCCATTACCGCAACTGTATTTGGGGCTGGCCTTTTCCTTTGGTATACCCATGGCATTTGTGGCTGAAAGTAGTCATATTCCTGTTGTGGCTTGGATATTAATGGCAGCCAATATTTGTTGGACGCTGGCCTATGACACCATTTATGCCATGGCCGATAAAGAGGATGATCTAAAAATCGGCATCCACACATCAGCCATTACATTTGGGCAATATGATATTACAGCCGTTATGCTGAGTCATCTGGGTTTTGATTTATTAATGCTGATAACTGGCTGGCTGATTCATGCTAGTTGGCCATTTTGGTTAGCTGTACCAGTTGTTGGGTGGTTGCAATATCGGCAATATCGAGGTATTCGTAGTCGCGATCGCCACCAGTGTTTTATTATGTTTTCACATAACAATTGGCTTGGCGCAATCTGGTTTTTGGGATTATTGCTAAACTATTATTATGCTATGAGTTAAATCAAAAAGTTGGTTTTAATATCTAATTAAAATAATTGATTAATACTCTGTATAATAATGACCGAATGAATCATCCTATCACACAGTTAGTGTGATACCTTAAAAGCAGCTGCAGCCTATTGCTGCAATTAAATTAGATTAGAGAATAACCATGAGTTTAATTGGTGATATTTTACCTATTACAAACATAGTGCTTGATTTGAGTGTGAGTAGTAAAAAAAGGCTATTTGAACAAGTCAGTCAACTACTCGAACAAAAAGCAGGATTACCACAAGAAGCCGTTTTCGAATGTCTTTTTGCGCGTGAAAAACTGGGTTCCACAGCCTTAGGTAAAGGTGTGGCCATCCCTCACGGTCGCACCAATGTTGTGAAAGAAGCCATAGGTGCTTTTTTCCGCTTGTACACCCCGATTGCTTTTGATGCTCCGGATGAACAGCCTGTCAATATTATATTTATCCTGCTGGTGCCTGAAAATGCTTCAACCCAGCATTTAAATGTATTATCTGATTTAGCCGGCAAATTTTCCCAGAAAGCCGTGCGTAATGCGATACTCAATGCAACCAGTGCTGATGCTATTCGTGATATTCTGAGCGCTGAATAAACACAGGAAACTGAATATGCCTAGTATTTCAGTTCGCCGCCTATACCAAGACAACCAAACCAAACTCAAATTGGCTTGGTCAGCAGGCACCGCCGGAGCAGATAATCGTATTAGCATTGATGCTGATAAACCAGTACTGGCTTTAGTTGGACACCTGAATTTTATTCACCCCAATCAGGTGCAAGTAATTGGGGTGGCTGAAGTAGAATATCTGAATAAGATTGAAGCAGGTGAAATCAAAACAACCCTGAATGAATTGTTTGATTTAACCATGGCATTGATAATCGTAGCCAATGATTTGCCAGTACCTTTTATGCTGCGTGATTATTGTCACACTCATAATGTCCCATTGCTTACGTCCAAAGCTGAGAGCCCATTTTTAATGGATGTATTACGCATCTATTTACAACGAGTATTGGCAGCTTCCACAGTCAAACATGGAGTTTTTCTGGACGTATTTGAGGTTGGAGTATTGTTAACAGGTCAGTCTGGATTAGGCAAAAGTGAGCTGGCACTAGAGCTTATTTCGCGTGGTCATCGTTTGGTCGCAGATGATGCCACCGAACTATATCGAATAGGCCCAGAAACGATAGAAGGACGCTGTCCACCGATGCTAAAAGATTTTCTGGAAGTACGTGGTCTTGGTGTATTAAATATTAGGGCAATTTTTGGTGAAACAGCTATTCGCCCGAAAAAACAATTACAGCTTATTATCAATCTTGTACTGGCTGATGACACCCATATGCAGGGCATCGATAGGTTGAGTATTCAAAGTGAAACAGAAGCCATACTTAATGTAGCTATTCGCAGTGTGACCTTGCCGGTTGCGGTCGGACGAAATCTGGCTGTATTGGTGGAAGCTGCTGTCAGTAAATATATTTTGCAGTTGCGCGGTAAGGACAGCACTAAAGAATTTTTAGATCGTCATAATTCTATGTTAGAAGAAAATACGGTGAGTGATGAGGATAGTATTGATTAGTGGATTATCTGGTTCAGGTAAATCGATTGCTCTGAGGTTACTCGAAGATATTGGCTTTATCTGCATTGATAATCTGCCGGTGAAACTATTGCCAGAATTAATTACCTATTACACCCAAAATCAGGTGGCGCAGCTGGGTATTAGTGTCGATATTCGTTCCCGCTTTAATCCAGCAGAAGTAGGTGAGCAGATTGGTCGCTTGCGCGAAAATGGACATCAAGTTGATATTCTATTTTTAACTTCATCCGAAAGTGTGTTATTAAGGCGATTTTCCGAAACCCGCCGTAGCCATCCGCTAATTCAAGAACAAAAAACTTTAAAAGAAAGTGTTGCTGCCGAACGCGAGTATCTATCAATCTTGCAAAATCATGGTTACGTAATTGATACCTCTTTACTGAATGTACAGCAGTTACGTCGGCAAGTTCAGCAATGGATCAATTTGCCTAAGGCACCCATGCATATAGTGCTAGAGTCCTTCGGCTATAAATATAGCGTACCTAACGGGCTGGATTTTGTGTTCGATATGCGTTGTCTTCCCAATCCTTTTTATGATGACCAGCTTCGCCCGTATACTGGTCTGGATGAACCAATTCAGACCTTTTTTGCACAACACTCCATTATGACAGATATGATTGACGACCTTTCGCATTTTTTATTGCGCTGGTTACCGAAAATGGAAGAAGAAAGTCGCAGCTATGTCAATATTGGGATTGGCTGTACTGGCGGTCAGCATCGTTCTGTTTATGTAGTTCAAGCTTTGGCGCAAAGATTAAACAATTATCCAGTCATTACTCGTCATCGCCAATTGGAATTTAACCAAGCACAAAAAAACGCGTTATAATAGTTGACAAATTTTTTCAGGCAGCCTGATATCGGGCTGCCTGAGTGTTTTTATGTAATAATCTTTTTTATTTGCTTCAGTGAAGGACAGTTTATGGCTATTCAGTGGTATCCCGGGCATATGCATAAAGCCAAGAAAGCCATTACCGAACGTATTAAAAGTGTTGATCTGGTTATCGAAGTTTTAGACGCACGTCTACCTGCGTCAAGTGCCAATCCCTTATTGGCAAAACTTTCTAGTGATAAGCCAAAGCTTAAAATATTAAATAAGCAGGATCTTGCCGATCCAGAACGCACAGAGCTGTGGCTCGAAGAGTATCGCACCAGATCAGATACCAGCGTATTAGCGCTAGATGCTTCAGATCGACAGGCTGCCACAAAACTGATTAGTGAAAGCCGTAAACTGGTACCAAACAGACAAAGTTTGGAAAGACCATTACGGGTACTGATTTGCGGCATTCCCAATGTAGGTAAATCTACTTTAATTAATGGTATGTTGGGCAAAAAAAATGCCAAGATCGGCAACGAACCGGGAATTACCAAAGCTGAACAGCGTCTGATTCTGGCTGATGATTTCTGGCTGTATGACACGCCCGGCATGCTTTGGCCAAAAATAATTGTCGAAAAAGCCGGATATAACCTAGGTGCCAGTGGGGCGGTGGGACGTAATGCTCTGGATGAGGAAACAGTAGCTTTGGAATTATTGGATTATCTACGTCGGCATTATTTGCCTTTGTTACAAAAGCGTTATCAAGCAGATCCTAGTGCCAGTGCGCATTGGTTTGATGATGAGTGGTTAAACTGGATCGGGCAAAAGCGTGGTGCTTTGCTTAGTGGAGGGAGGATCGACTATCAAAAAGCAGCCGAAAGGGTACTTACCGATTTTCGTGATGGCCATATTGGCCGAATTACATTAGAAACACCAAATCAATGGGCTACATGGTTAAAAAAAGGCCAGCAACTGCAAGCAGAACTCAAAGCAGCAAAGCTGGCTAGAAAAGTAGCACGCAAAAGTTAATTGTATATATTAATGGTAAACAAATTGAACCCATTGGATGACTTCATAGCGAGTGAGAGCACACTGACAGCTGAGGCAATAATCGAAGCGGCTTTATTAACTCAAAGCGAAGCGTTGAATGCAACAGCTTTACGTAATTTGTGTGAGCCTGTGTTGACTGAACAACAGTTGCAAATTGTATTGGTAGCACTTAATCAGCGCTGGCAGAAGCGAGCACTCAACCTAGTCCATACAGCCGAAGGCTGGCGATTTCAGCTGATTGGATCAGCTTTCAATCAATTGGCGAGATTGGATGTGCAGCGCACCCCACGTTATTCGCGAGCAGTACTGGAAACATTAGCGATTATAGCCTATCAACAGCCTGTAACTCGAAGTGATATTGAAGCAATACGTGGTGTGGCTGTGTCTAGTAACGTCTTGCAAACCTTGCAAGATCGTGGCTGGATTGAAATAATCGGTCAGCGCGATAGTGTTGGTCGGCCTAATTTATGGGCAACTACTGCCACTTTCCTCACTGATCTGCAACTGGATGACTTAAACCAATTGCCTCCATTAACTGAACTGGGAGAATTGATTCTTCCCGACATTATTGAACCTGCCGTAGCCGAAACTACCGCAGAAGAGCCGTTAAGCAAGACGGAATAGGAATAAAAATGAGCCAAGCTAAGAAAAAAATGACCAAACGCCAGATACGCGATGGCATATCAACCAAAAATTTTGTCAAAGATCGAATAATTGCAGGTAAGCGGCGCAAGAATAAACAGAACCAATCTGGCAAAATTGAGCTGCTATCTGCGGCCAAAGCAGTTAAGCCAAGAGTGGCTAAAGCCAAAAAAATGATCCAGCGTGCTCCTAATCAGGAAGTACAGCAACGCGCACGTAATCTTAAGGCACAACGCATTGATCTGAAACAGATGGAACCAGTGAGAATTCAAAAAGCGCTGGCAGCTTCCGGCGTTGGTTCACGACGGGAGATGGAGCAATGGATTATTCAAGGATTGGTTCATGTCAATGGGAAGACTGCCCAATTGGGGGATCGTATCACTCCAGAAGATGAGGTGACTGTTCGGGGTTCTTCTATTAATATCAAATGGCCTGATCGATTGCCTAAAATAATTGTTTATTATAAACAAGAGGGTGAAATTGTTAGTCGTGATGATCCTCAGGGTCGACTAAGTGTATTTGACCGCCTGCCACAAACCGCCAGTAGCCGCTGGGTGGCGATTGGTCGGCTGGATATTAATACCAGCGGTCTCCTAATCCTAACCACCTCTGGAGAACTAGTGAATCGTTTTGCCCATCCTAGTTTTGAGGTCGAACGTGAATATGCTGTCAGAGTTTTGGGTGAATTGACCGAGGATCAGAAACAAAATTTGCTCAATGGGGTTCAATTGGATGATGGGATAGCTAAGGCACAACAGCTTTGGGAACAGGGTGGTGAAGGGGCTAATCGTTGGTATAACATCATTATTAAGGAAGGCAAAAATCACGAGGTAAGACGGTTATTTGAAAGTCAAGGATTAACTATCAGTCGCTTGGTTCGAGTTCGCTTTGGTCCAATTCCATTGCCGGCACGCTTAAAACGAGGCCAATATTACGAACTGAATGAATTAGAAGTAGCCAACGTCATGAGTTGGGCAGGACTGCAGCAGTCAATGAAAAGCAAACGTCGTTAACCTTTTAACTTAGCAGTCACGATCCTCGGATAGCGCATTAATTGTAGAAAACCATCGCGTTGATTACAGTTGATTGCGCAAAATACTGTAGTGAATAAACATAGAAGCGAATTTGACGCCATTTTACTTGTTAAGTGATTTGGCGATTACTCCATTGAAAATATATACACCCTATTGATTTGGCTAAAAACTTTACGTTTAGTCTTCCAATAATTTATAAGCTACAAAAGCGCCAAATTGAAGCTGTTCGCCGCATTAATCTGTGAAAATAAATACTATAAAACCGTGTATTATCATATTAATCATCTTGTTATTGTTAAAAAATAATCAAGATTAAGACAGCAAACTAAGCGCGATAACAAAGCTAATTTGGACGAAACACTACAGTTAGACATCAAACGTGCAACTTTATCTTTAATAGCATTAAGCAAAAGAAGAGAACATTTATTTTCCGTTATTGATGATTTTTTTCATGGTCTATAGGCGATGTTTACCCAGATAAATCTTAATTTAGCCGCAACATAGTTTTATCAAAATAAAGCATTATCCTAATAGCCCTTACTTCATCGAACGATTTTATATTGATAACAAGTGTAAATATCTACAGGCTGATGAATATCTATTGGTAACAATGCATGATACCCAGCATATAAATTAAACAATCACCAAACGTGTTTGTTTACATATAAATAAACGAATTTGAATCTATCGTAGCAACTTGAGTGTAGATATGGTCTAAACAGCCAATATTCGAAGATTCCTAAAATAGAAAACATAAACTTAAGTAATTTATTAACTTTAATATTAATGTTAAACCGCCAAAGTGATGTTTGATAAACCGCCTAAATAGTTCAGAAAGCTATTTTAATTATGAAATGTAAATAATTCGTCGTTTTTTGAGTTTTCATTTGACAAAATAATACATATATTTAATCAAAAGCAGTTTAAGCTTGACTAGAGTTAATATAAACGTTTATATTAATTAAATTAGATTAAATTTATTGATATAAAAGCCAAATGAGAGCAAATTTATTATTAATTGTTAAATGATTTTGTAACTCATCAATATAATGGAGTCATAATGATTTTACCAATGAACGAGCCTGAGATCGCTCATCGCACATTTGAAATAACGTATTATGATGGTGTAAAACGTACAGTTTATTGCACAGATGTCGAAACGCAATTTCCAGATGGCTGCTTGATTACATCAACGACAGATTTAAACGGTATTATCACTCATGCAAACGAAGCATTTGTAATAATGAGTGGTTGGGAGCGAGAGGAACTCATGGGGGTAGAACACTATATTCTTCGTCATCCAGATATGCCCAAAGTTGCTTACAAAGATCTATGGGATACCATACAAACCGGTAAGAAATGGCATGGTTATGTCAAAAATTTACGTAAAGATGGTGGTTTTTATTGGGTTTATGCAACCATAATTCCCAACATTCGTAATGGTGAAATTCGTGGCTATACCTCAGTACGTCGCAAACCATCTCTCAGTAAGGTTACAGAAATGCAGGCAATTTATGCAGACCTGCTTAAGGCGGAGCGGCTACAACAATGACATTAAATTTCCTGATCGCTCCCGATTTTCCGCCAGAATATTTTGCGGGCTGGCACTTTATGAACACTCATTTACAAAAATTACTCAGCGTTAATATTCATTTATTAATGCCAGCCAACTCTGACGAAGAACAAGATGAAATAGGCCATGATCATGTTGATATCATCTATGCCAATCCTTTTGACGCCTCAAAGTTAATCCGCGACCTAGGTTATCTTGCTGTGGCGCAGCCAATTAATCGCTACGATGAGATTGTTATTGCCAGTGCCTTAAGCAGTGAAATAGGCAACTTATCCGATGTTAAAGCTGGTATGACTGTTTTATGTACTGAAAATCATGATGTTAAATTATTGGCTTTGCGTTTACTTGAAGCAGTAGATATCGAAGAAAAAGATCTGCTATGGCAAAAATGTGATTCTTTTATATCTGTAGCCAGTGGGTTGGTCAAAAAACGTGGTGATATTGGCTTATTTCTAACCTCTGCCTATAAAAAATTGACTAACATAACTCGCAATAACCTCAATACCTTAATTGAAAGTAGAATCAACGATTTAAATCATGTTATTTTGCTGCATCCCCGACGAGCGGCCATGCTGGAAGATCTACAGCAGGTATTTAGTTCATTGCATCAAACTGAAGAAGGAATATCATTGCTAGCAGAGTTGGGTTTAACCGAAGGCTTTAAAGTAATGAGTCAAGAGGATGTAGAATTATTGATAGACATAATTGAAACTTTACGCGATTAGGCCGAAATCAAAGTTAATTTCCGATATAATGCTATGCGCAACTTGCCTTGGACAAGTTGCGTTATTTTTTACCATTAAATGAAATTTATGCCCTGGGATTACCAAAAACCAAAAAACAGTCATCCGCAGTTACTTCTAGCACCCATGCAAGGTTTAATCGATGCACCGATGCGTGATATATTAACTCGCATCGGTGGTTTTGATGGATGTGTTACTGAATTTGTGCGCATAACCCATACCGAACATAATCGCTCTACCTGGTTAAAATACATGCCTGAGTTAGCCCATTCAAACCAGACTCGTGCCAGTACACCTGTTATTATCCAATTGTTAGGTAGTGATGCGGATAATATAGCACGCAATGCAGGCAATGTTGTTAAATTAGGTGCCGACCAAATCGACTTAAATTTTGGTTGTCCGGCACCTACGGTTAATCAACATGCAGGCGGTGCTATCCTGCTACGAGAACCAAACCGGATTGAACACATTGTACGCACAGTTCGACAGTCTATACCCGCTAAAGTGAAATTAAGCGCCAAAATGCGACTCGGATATGAAAATAAAAAATTGGCTATAGCTTGTGCGCAGGCGATAGAGCAGGGTGGTGCTCAGCAGCTTGCAGTGCACGCCCGGACTAAAACAGAAGGTTATCAGCCACCAGCACACTGGGAGTGGATAGCCCGTATCAAAAATAATGTATCTATTCCAGTTGTGGCGAATGGTGATGTCTTTAATCTTACTGACTACCAAACTATCCGCATGGTCAGTGAGTGTAACGATGTCATGTTGGGTCGAGGCGCAGTACAACAACCTGATCTAGGCAGACAAATTGCTGCTTTTAACAATGGCAGATTGATTCAACCAATGCTCTGGGCAGAACTTATTTGTTGGATAGAGGAATTTTTTAAAAATTGTTCAAATGCAGTACAGATAAACAGCAAATACTCAATTGCCCGGCTGAAACAATGGCTGGCCATGCTGAAATTAAATTATCAGGAAGCCAGCAACTTATTTAATATCATTCGTACTTTAAACAACCAAGATCATATTGCGCAAATTTTGCATCAACAGATACAGCAAAACCCAATGGATTAATTTGACAAAATTTTCTGAGTAAATCAGCTCAAGCAAATTGTAATTACTCACTAAAATAATATAGCTATTAACAAGACAATTGTCTTTATTAATTTATTGGCATTGCTTACTCAACCATTTATAAATAGCGAGAGTAATGCATTAGTATAAAGCCCTTAGCTCAGGCAAATATTTGCAGAATTGCGTTTAAATCACAGCTATAGAAAAGAAAATATAGAAACAGTTCGAGTGCCTACCAAGGTACATAAAGCTTGTGTTCTGAAGATCAACAAAATCATTTTGTTATACTTATTATAAGCTGCTCTAGTATTGGCTAAAGCTGCTGTGCTTACAATTATCATTCTAAACTAGTGAAAGATGTGATAATTGTATTGGTACTCAATATTATAACTAACAAGTATTTACATTGTTTCTAATCCGAATTTTGCATCGCATCATAAAGCTCCTACATAAATGGTATCATGAGCGTATTTATTGGGGATATTGTGAGTTAAAGTTTAATCTATATATAAAGCGTAAACAGCGCATCCCACCCCCACTCAGAACGGTTATAAATACTTTATAGATAAGATGAAGGCTAATGAATGGACTTGATTGCATCACCATAGTCGAAATCGACGTCGCTTAAAAAGGATTAACCTAATCGATAACTCGAATCATGAGGCGTTAGGCATTGATTTGGCTGGCAGGATTCATCATTCATTGGTTAATTAGCAGAATATCATGATGATCCGTTAAAAAATGCATGGATATTGGAGCAGAATTTTCCGGAAAACTTTTGCTTACTGGAAAAAATCTAATAATATAACTATTAATTACATAACTCATATCCTGATACCTATATTCAGAAAGCCCATCATTCAATAGTTTGGGATAACGCCTTCTTAATTCTACAAAGCGAAATAAGAATAGTATTACTAAGAATATCTATGCAAATAAAATAAAAATGGATGATTTGGCGAAATCGCTGAAAAGTAAATGTTTGGGAAATTTAACTATTGCTGATGGTTTACCTATTAATATATTGAAATTAAAAGTGGTTCATCCTTTCCGATAAAATTATGTTAATACTGAACTAAAATGTCATAAAATAATACTAACACCGCCTATACATACGTGGATTGATGGTAAAAAAGTAAGTTTAACAACAGGTGGAAATTTTGCTAAAAATATTATTAAGACAAATATACATACTTTTAAATCTTTACAAAATAAACAAATTTTGATTAAAATTAATGCGATTAGAACAAAATATTTATAAATGATCTAGAAATGCGGGAGTATAAAATAGATTTATCTTTTAAGGATTTCCAAAATATTTACATATAGAGTTATTTAACTAGATGTTTATTTTTCTGCCTTAAAAGATCAGCAATGATACTCGAGTATTAAGGGAGATAAACAAGTTACGAGTAAATCATTATTGACATACTGAATAAGAAAATAGATCCTAATATGGCGCTCAGGTTATTTCATGATAAAATTTTTTATACGAAGCTAAATTATTGAATCTAACATATAGATATGGACTGGCAACACCTATTCAAATAACAAAAATTAAGGTAAAGCCGTTTGTTAAATGCCCAACGACGAATGTAACCGTTTATAATTGTACCAATAAGCATAAGCCGCAAAGGCTTGTTCTAATTCTTCAGTCTTCATGAATTTTTCTCCTTTAACCAATTCAGTTTTCATGCTGTTAAATGTTGCTTCTGCCACTGCATTGTCATACGGA